>NZ_JBHWJY010000004.1:0-206984 GCF_042731135.1 Streptomyces sp. NPDC059874 | reverse complement strand
GGCCGGCGGCGGTCACGCGCCCGCCGCCGGCCGGCCGTCCACCACCGGTGGCCGGTGCGTCGTCGGTCACCGGGCCCCCGCGCCCTCGCCGGCCGGCATCCGCAGAACGCCCGTGCCCCGCTTGACGAGTTCGCCCGCGATGATCAGGCGCTGGATCTCGGAGGTGCCCTCCCAGATGCGGTCGACGCGCAGTTCGCGGTACAGCCGCTCGACGGGGTACGAGCGGTCGTAGCCGCGACCCCCGAAGATCTGCAGGCACCGGTCGATGACGCGGCCGGACGCCTCGCTCGCCGACAACTTGGCGATGGCGGCCTTGGCGTGCAGCGTCTTGCGGTCGACGAGCCCCTCGTCGACCTCCCAGGCGACCTGGTGGGTGTAGGCGCGGTTGACGGCGATGTCGACGGCGCAGTCGGCGAGCATGCCCTGGATCAGTTGGAAGTCGGCGATGGGGGAGCCGAACTGGCGGCGCTCCACCGCCCAGTCGCGGGCGAGCTCCAGGGCCCGTTCCGCCGCTCCGATCGTCCGGGCGGCGATCATCAGCCGTTCCTCGGTGAACCAGGAGCGGGTGATGTCGTAGCCGTCGCCCACCTCGCCGAGCACGGCGTCGTCCGGCACGTGCACCTCGGTGAACGTGAATTCGGGGTGCTCGTAGACGAACGTGTGCATCCAGCGCGGTACCCGGGTCATCTCCACGCCCGGCGTGTCCTTGTCGACGAGGAACAGGGTCGGTGCCCGCTCCTCCCCGGCCGCCGCGAGCACGATCATGAAGTCGGCGTGGTCGCCGACCGTGACGAACCACTTCTCGCCGTTCAGCACCCAGCCGCCGTCGGTCCGCGTCGCCGTCGTCCGGATGCTCTGCGGGTCCGAGCCGGCCTCGGGCTCGCTCACCGCGTAACAGTCGCGGCGCCGGCCCCGGATCACCGGCACGAGGTACCGGTCGCGCTGCTCGGGGGTGCAGTGGGACAGGGCGTTGGCGGGCCGCCACACCATGTCCCAGAGCGCGCCGGTGAGCCGGCCGAGCTCCGCCTGCACGATGACCTGCTCCAGGATGGTGAGGCCGGCGCCGCCCCACTCGGCGGGCATGTTGACGGCCTGCAGTCCGCTGTCGAGTACGGCGTCACGGATCTTGGTGTGGGCCTGCGGGGGCAGACCGTTGTTCTCCTCGCAGCCGAGTTCGTACTTCATGATGAACTCGGTGAGTTCGCGGGCAGCGCCCTGGAGCTCCTGCTGCCGTGCGGTGAGTCGGAAGTCCATGGGGTCCTCTGGGTCCTTTCGGTGGGTGGGGCAGGTGCGGTCGTACGGGCGGTCTCAGTGGGGGAGGGCCAGGACCCGGGTGCCGCGCTTGACGAGTTCGTTCGCGATGATCAGGCGCTGGATCTCGGAGGTGCCCTCCCAGATGCGGTCGACGCGCAGTTCCCGGTACATGCGCTCGACCGGGTACGAACGGTCGTAGCCGCGGCCCCCGAAGATCTGCACGCACCGGTCGATGACCCGCCCGGCGGCCTCGCTCGCGGCGAGCTTCGCCGTCGACGCCTTGGCGTGCAGGGTCTTGGGGTCGGTGTGCGGCTGATCGGCCTCCCATGCGACCTGGTGGGTGTAGGCGCGGTTGACGGCGATGTCGACGGCGCAGTCGGCGAGCATGCCCTGGATCAGCTGGAAGTCGGCGATGGGGGAGCCGAACTGGCGGCGCTCCACCGCCCAGTCGCGGGCGAGCTCCAGGGCCCGTTCCGCGGCCCCGACGGTCCGGGCGGCGATCATCAGCCGCTCGTCGGTGAACCACTCCTTGGTCAGCTCGTAGCCGTTGCCGACACCGCCGAGCACGTCCTCGTCGGGGACGAAGACGTCGTGGAAGGTGAACTCGGGGTGCCCGTTCACCGCGGAGTGCATGAACCGGGGGACCCGCGTCATCTCGACCCCCGGCGCCTGCTTGTCCACGAAGAACAGGGTCGCCGCCCGCTCGGGCCCCGCGTCGGCCTGCACCAGCAGGAAGTCCGCGATGTCACCGCAGGTCACGAACCACTTCTCGCCGTTCAGCAGCCAGCCGCCCTCGGTGCGGGTGGCGGTGCTCGTTCCCGAGCCGGGATCGGAGCCCGCACCCGGCTCGGTCACCGCGAACGCGTCGAACCGCTCGCCGCGGATGACGGGCAGCAGGTACTTCTGCCGCTGCGCCTCGGTGCCGTACGCCAGGACGTTCGCGGGCCGCCAGGGGATGTCCCAGAGGCAGTTGGTGACCTTGCCGAACTCCTCCTCGACGATGACCTGGTCCAGCAGCGACAGGCCGGCGCCACCCCACTCGGCGGGCATGTTGATGGCGTAGACGCCGGCGTCGATCGCGGCGCGGGTCAGCTCGCGGACCGTGTCGGCGGGCAGCGGGCCGCCGGCCACCTCGGACTCGTCCTCGTAGGTCATCAGGAGACGTGAGTAGGCGGCGGCGCGGGTCTTGAGTTCGGTCTGCTCGGGTGTGTAGCGGAAGTCCATGGTCCTCTTGATCTCCTTCGGGGGATGGGGGAAGGGGGTGGGCCTCAGCCCAGGACGGCCCGGGCGTCCAGGGCCAGCGCCCCGTCCGGGCGCACCAGCAGCGGGTTGACCTCCAGTTCGGCGATCTCCGGATGGGCGGCGGCGACCTCGGTGATCCGCTCGATCACGGCGGCCGCGGCGGCCACGTCCACCGCCGGCCGACCGCGTACGCCGTCCAGCAGGGCGCCGGACCGCAGCCCTCGCAGCAGCTCCGCGGCCCGCGCGGCCGGTACGGGCGCCAGGGCGAACGCCACGTCGCGCAGGGTCTCGGTGAGCACCCCGCCCAACCCGACCATGGCCACCGGCCCGAACCGCGGGTCCCGGTTCACCCCGACGATCAGCTCGACGCCGTCCGAGAGGTCGGCCATCGCCTCGACCGAGTAGGCGGGGGCACCGAGCCCGGCGTGCATCTCCCGGTACGCGGCGAGCAGCGCGGCCCGGTCGGGCAGGCGCAGGGCCACCCCGCCCGCGTCGGACTTGTGCAGCAGGTGCAGCGCCTTCAGCACGTACGGGCCCTCGAACTCCGCGGCCGCGGCGAGCAGTCCGGCCTCGTCGGTGACCTCGCGGGCGGCCGGGAACGGCACCCCCGCGGCGGCCAGCAGCGCCCGCACTCCGTGGTATCCGGGGTCCCCGAGCTCTACGGCCGGGGAGGGCAGCGGGACGATCCCGGGTGCGGGCCCGGCCGCCCGCCCCGTGATCGCCGCGAGGGCACGGGCGGCGTCCTCGGTCGAGGAGAACACCGGCACTCCGGCCTCGGCCAGCACCCGGCAGCTCGGCGACCGCGGGTACATCGACTGCACGACCAGGGGCTTCGCCGCGCCGGCGAGGTGCGTGACGATCTCCTTGGCGGCCCTGGTCTCGCCGTCCGCGAGTACGGAGCCACCGGCAGGGCCGCTGCCCAGGCCGCCTTCGGAGGCGGCGTACCCGCCGAAGTACCCGGTCATCAGGACGGCGTCGACCTCGTCGGCGGCGAGGAGCTCCCCGACCGTGTCCGCGTACGAGAGGGGCCGCTGTTCGCCCATTCCGGCCAGGTCCACGGGGTTGCCGACGGAGGACTGCTCCCACAGCACGGTCCGCAGTCCGTCCTGGGTCGCCGCGCCGAGTTCCGGCACGTCGAGCCCGGCGTCCTCGGCGGCGTCCGCGGCGATCGCTCCGTGGCCGCCGCCGTCGGTGAAGACCGCCGTACGCCGGCCGCTCGTACGGGCCCCCGCATTCAGCGCGGCCAGGACGACGGTCATCTCCCTCGGCGTGCGCACGAGTTCGACTCCGGCGTCGCGGCAGGCGGCCGCGACCACGTCGGCCGAGGTGGTGAGCGCCCCGGTGTGCGACTGGGCGCTGCGGGCCGACGCGGAGCCGCGCCCGGCGGTCAGCAGGACCACCGGCTTTCCCGCCGCGGCGGCGGCCCGGGCGAAGGCCCTGCCGTCGCCGAAGTCCTCGGCGTACACGGCGATCGCCGTGGTCGCCTCGTGGCCGGCGCAGTCCTCGACGAGGTCGACGAGGGTGACGTCGGCCTGGTTGCCGAGCGAGACGAACCGGGAGAAGCCCAGGCCGTGCGGAGCGCCGCGGAGTTGGAGTTCGAGGGCGAGGTTGCCGCTCTGGCTCAGCAGGGCGACACCGCCGGGCGCGAAGCGGTCCGAGGCGAGGTAGAGCTCGGTCGTGTTGTCGGCGATGCCCAGACAGTTGGGTCCGACGAGGACGGCTCCGGCTTCCCGGACGCGTGCGACGACCGCGCGTTGCCGGGCCAGTCCGGCCGGGCCGGCCTCGGCGAAGCCCGCGGTGATGCCGACGATCGCCTTCGCCCCGCAGGCCAGGGCGTCTTCGACGGCGGCCTCGAAGCCGCTGCCGGGGACGGAGATCACCACCAGCTCGACCGGTTCGCCGATGGCGGCGAGGGACGGGGCCGCGCGCCGGCCGAGGACGGTGCCGCCGCGCCGGTTCACCAGGTGCACCGGGCGGCGCCCGTCGGCGCGCAACGCTTGGGAGGCCACCGCGTGGCCGTACTTCGCCGGGTCGTCGCTGGCGCCGACCACGGCCACGGAACGGGGGTCGAAGAGCGCGGTCAGATCGCGTCCCATGTCACTTCTCCACTCGGAGCGCGGAGTTGGGGCAGCTCGCGGCGCAGGCGCTCGCCGCTTCCTCGGCGCCGGGCGGGACGGCGACGGCGATGACCTTCGCGTAGCCCCATTCGTCGAGTTCGACCAGGTGGGGTGCGTGCTCCTGGCACAGCCCGTAGCCCTGGCAGCGGGTGGAATCCAGCAGGAGTTTCACGGTGTCCCTTTCAGTACGGGCAAGCGGGTGAGGGACGCGGGTGCGTCGGCGACCTCCGGTACGGCCACCACCAGGCGGCGCCCGCGACCATCCCCGGGCGGGCCGGCGGCGCAGTCGGGGCACGGCCCGCGCAGGTGGGACCGGACGAGTTCGGGGAAGGTGCGCAGGAGGCTGCCGGCGGTGGCCGCGGCGGCGTCGAGCAGGCCGCACGCGCCGCGCCCGGGCAGGCCCTGCGACCACCGCTCCAACCGGTCCGGGGCCTCCGGTCCGGCGGTGCCCGCGGCGAGGGCGTGCACGGTGTCGCGGATCGCGGTGGTGCCCGACACGCAGACTCCGCACTGTCGTGCGCTCTCGTCGGCGAGGTGGCCGACGGCGTCGGCGGCGGTGCCCACCGGGCAGGCGTCGGCGGCGAGGAAGCGGATCGCCCCGCAGCCCAGCGCGGTGCCCGCCGCGGCGAGTGCGTCGGGTTCGAGCGGGAGGTCCAGGGCGCGGGCGTCGATCAGGCCGCCGAACAGCCCGCCCATGAGGGCCCCGGCGGCTTCGGGGGTGCCGTGCGCCGCCGCCAGGGTGCGCAGGGGGACGCCGTAGGGGACTTCGGTGAGCACGGGGTCCGCGTTCCCGCCGGACAGCGTCACCAGGGTGGAGCGGGCGATCGTCCGGCGCAGGTCGGGGTGTGCGGCGGTCAGGGCGATGCGGGCGAGGGTCTCGACGTTGGAGACCAGGGTCGGCGCGCCGCCGACGCCCCGCTCGAAGGGCCGGGGCGGCTTGGCGGTGGGCAGGGCCGGTCCGCCGTCGATCCGGCGGACGACCGCGCTCTCCTCACCGGCCACGTAGGTGCGGGCGGTCTCGACGACGTCGACGGGCAGGTGCGGCTCCCGTTCGGCGAGGGCCCCGCGGACGCGTGCGGCCGCTTCCGGGTCGGAGAGGTAGACGTAGCCCCGTACGGCGCCGGTGACCGCGGCGGCGTGGGCGAGGCCGTCGAGGACCAGATGGGGCCTGGCCCGCAGGAGCCAGCGGTCCTTGACCGAGCCGGGTTCGCCCTCCTCGCCGTTGGCCACCACCACCGGAGCTCCGCCGCGATCGCGGACGGCGCGCAGCTTGACGGCGGCGGGGAAGCCGGCCCCGCCGCGTCCGCGCAGACCGGATGCGGCGAGGTGGCGAAGCAGCGCTTCCGGGCCGGGGGTGTCGGCGTAGCCGCCGGTCGCGCGGTAGGCCTCGACGCTCTCCGTGACGCCGGGTGCCGCTCCGAGTACGGAGCCGGGACACCGTGGCGTCGGGAGTCGGATGGTGGTCATCGGCTTCTTCCTGTCCGGTCGTCGGTGCGCAGGCGCCGTACGGCGCGCTCGAGTGCGGCGCGGTCCTCGGCGGTGCGGTCGTATCCCGGTCCCGGGAGACCGATGAGCATGCGGTGGTGGTCGAGGACCACCTCGGCGGCGTGCAGGGCGGCCACGCGGCCTTCCTGTTCCGCGGCGGTGGCCGCGGTGGTCACCAGCTCGGTGACCTCGGCCAGGTAGCGGAGCCAGCGGTGCCGGCTGCCGTGCAGGACGAGGCGTTCCACGCGCCGCCGCTCGGCGGCGGCCAGCTCGGCCCGCTCCGTACGCGCCGAAGCGCGCAGGGCGGCGACCGCTGCGGGGAGCTCCCGCTCGGGCTCGGGGGTGAGCCCGAGCCAATCCAGACGCCGACGACCGCTCATGCGTGCCTCCGGGGAGGAGTGGGGGGTTGGTGGTGCACACGGTGCAGGCGATGACACACGGTGCAGAAGATGCATTTCGTGCATGCGGTGCAAGTGGTGAGGGTGTGAGGGTGGTGCGGGCCCGGGCGGATGCCGGGGCGGTGCCTTCCGGCTTCGGTCGGTCCCGGAAGCGGGACGAAACCTCGTACATGCCGGAGGGGCGACAGGCGGCACGCTCACTGACCGATCGGTCAGCCACGAATGACGCTAGCTGACCGATCGGTCAGCGCACAAGTCTTGACCCGGCGGAAACGAGCCAGCAATCTGACTGTCCAATCGGTCAGCGAGATTCCGGCGCCCGTCCGGACCGTCATGCCGTAACCGGTTCGGCCTCGACACCGACCGCGGACACCGATCACCTCACGGCAGGCACGGAGGAGTCATCCGATGCAGTCCAGAGCCCCCGAAACCCAGCTCGGCCCGCCCGGTCAGGACATTCCCGGCCCCGCGTTGCCGGCCCGCTACTACACCGACCCCGACACCGCCGCAGCGGAGACGCAGCACGTCTTCGCCCGGTCCTGGCAGCTCGTCTGCCACGAATCGGACCTGCCGGCCACCGGAGCCAGGCTCGCCGCCACGGTCGCGGGCCGCGAGGTCCTGGTGGTCCGCACCGAGGACGGTTCCCTGGCCGCCCACCTCAACGTGTGCCGCCATCGCGGAACGCGCCTGGTCAACGCCCCCGAACCGGCCGGCAAGGCGATCCGCTGCCCCTACCACGGCTGGACCTACCGCCTCGACGGAAGCCTGGTCGGCGCCCCGGAAGCCCGGCAGATCCCCTGCCTCGACAAGCCCAGACTCGGCCTGTTCCCGGCCCGCGTCGAATCCTTCCTCGGCTTCGTCTTCGTCAACCTCGACCCGGACGCCGTACCGCTCGCCAAGAGCTGCGCCGGACTCGCCGAGGCGGTCGGCCACTACGCCGACGCCGACCTGGTGCCGGTCGGCCGCGACCGGATCCACGACCTTGCCCGTGCCGAGGTACAGCAGGCCAACTGGAAAGTGGCGGTCGACAACTACCTGGAGGGCTACCACGTCCCGGTGGCCCACCCCGGACTGATGCGACTGCTCGACTACCAGGGCTACACCTGCGAACTGGAGGAGTCCTACGCCCTGTTCGCATCGCCGCTGCGGGACAAGCCGTCCTCGAACTGGGCCGAACGCCTCTACCAGCGGGTCGCCGCGCCCATGCCGGGTCTCGCCGAGGCGGACCGCCGGGTCTGGCGGTACGCCGTCATCTACCCGAACACCCTCATCGACTTCTACCCCGACCACGTGCTGGCCTGGACCGCGATCCCGACGGCGGTCGACCGCGTGGCGGTACCCGGAGCGTTCTACACGCGCCGCGGCACCGGTCTGCGCACCCGGCTGGCCCGGCGCCTGAACATCCACATCGGCTGGATCACCAACGACGAGGACGCCGAGCTGGTCGCCCGCGTACAGAAGGGGCTCACCACCCCCGGGTTCGAACCCGGGCCCCTGTCCCGCCGCGAATCTGCCGTCGGCTGGTTCGCCGCCCGTATCCGCGCCGACCTCGACACCGCTGCCGACGCCGCTCAGCCCTGAACCGCACCCGGCAGTAGCAACCCCCCACGCCTGACGCACCGTCGTCCGAGCCCCCGCCGTTCCCCACGGCCCCCCTACGGAGAGGACCCCCGATGTCCCCCGAGGCACACTCCCTGACCAGACGCTCCTTCCTCCGCGCCGGCAGCGCCGCCGCCCTCGGCCTCGCCGCGGCCGGCTGCGGATTCGCAGC
This sequence comes from Streptomyces sp. NPDC059874, assembly GCF_042731135.1. Lineage (NCBI taxonomy): Bacteria > Bacillati > Actinomycetota > Actinomycetes > Kitasatosporales > Streptomycetaceae > Streptomyces > Streptomyces sp. NPDC059874. The sequence continues at coordinate 198,717 of NZ_JBHWJY010000004.1, read as the reverse complement.
CGATGACGATCCGGCCGGCAAGGCGACCGAAGACACGCCGATCGACGTCAAGGTCGACGGCGACCTGGTCTATTTCAACTGGGCCGACTTCGTCGATCCCGCCGTCTTCGAAGGCTTCGAGAAGGAGTACGGCGTCAAGGTCATCCAGTCGAACTTCGACTCCATGGAAGGCATGGCCGCCAAGCTCAACGCCGGAAACCGCTACGACATCGTCTTCCCCACGGCGAAGTGGTCGCAGCGCCTCGCCGCCGGCGGCAAGCTCCGCACGATCGACCACGGCCGACTGAAGAACGCCGAAGCCGTATTCGGCGGTTACGACTACTTCGCCAACCCCTGGTACGACCCCGGCTCCCGGCACACCGTCCCCTTCACCATGTACAAGACCGGCATCGGCTGGCGCCGGGACCGGCTCGGAGACCTGACAGGCTCCTGGGACGACCTGTGGAACGAGCAGGCCAAGGGCAAGGTCTTCGTCCTCGACGACCGCGACGAGGTGCTCGGCATGGGCGCGCTCAAGCTCGGCGTCGGCCTCAGCACCGAAGACCCGCACGAGCTCGCGAAGGTCACCGAGACCCTGCGCTCGCTCCGCCCCCGTCTGCGCGGCTTCTCCAGCGACAGCTACAACAACCTGCTCAACGGCAACGCCGACATGACCCAGGCATGGAGCGGGGACATGGCCGCCATGCTCGCCCAGGCGGAAGACCCCGCCGTGTTCGGCTTCGAAGTCGCCCAGGAGGGCGCCCCCGTCAACTCCGACTGCTACGCCATCCCCGCCAACGCGCAACACCCCGGCACCGCGATGCTCTTCATCGACTACATGCTCCGCCCGGAGAACGTGAAGAAGAACATCGAGTACATCGGCTACCCGATGCCCGTCCGCGGCAGCGAGGACACCTACACCGCGCTCGTGGAACCGTTCCCCCAGTGCCTGGTGACGGCGGACGACCTCAAGGACGACCACTACTTCCGCAACGCCACCGCGAAGGGCGAACAACGCCGCGACACCGCCTGGACCGACGTGAAGGCCGGCTGACATGGCCCGACGCGACCGATCCGCGGCCGCCCGTCGGCCGCGCGGCGGGCCGGCGGTCTCGGAGGCGGGGCTGTGGACCCGGCTCATGCTCCCCGGCACCCTTTGGATGACCGGATTCCTCCTCGCCTCCCTCCTGCTGGTGGCCACCCTCGCCTTCGGCACCACCGATCCGCTCGGAAACCCGCGTTTCGGGCTCAACTTCGAGAACTTCGCCGCACTCGCCGATCCGGCCTACCGCACCGTCCTCCTGCGCTCCCTGGGCTACGCGCTGATCACCTGCCTCATCTGCCTGGTCGTGGCCTACCCGGTCGCCTACGCCATCGCCCTGCGCGGCGGGCGGTTCAAGAACCTGCTGATCGCCGCGATCGTCGTGCCGTTCTTCGCCAACTACCTGGTGCGCATGTACGGCTGGTCCGTCGTCCTCTCCGACGACGGACCGCTGTTGGAGGCCCTGCGCACGATCGGCCTCGCCGACGACGGCACCAAGATCCTCCAAACCGGCCCGGGCGTCATCGCCGGACTTGCCTACGGCTTCATCGTCTTCATGATCATCCCGCTGTACGCGGCCATGGAACGCATGGACACCTCGCTCATCGAGGCCGGCCGCGACCTCTACGGCGGCCCCTTGCGGACCTTCCTGTTCGTCACAGTCCCCGCCACCCGCCAAGGCGCTGCCGCCGGCTGCGTCCTCGTGTTCCTGCCCGCCATGGGCGACTTCGTCAGCGCGCAGCTCATGGGAGGCCCCGACCAGATCATGATCGGCAACCTGATCCAGGACAAGTTCTTCCAGGGCCAGAACTGGCCGCTCGGCTCGGCCCTGACCATGCTGCTGATGGCGGTCCTGCTGCTCGGCATGCTCGGCTACCTGCGGCGCGCCCGCAAGGACGAAGCGGAGGCGGCCCGATGAAGCTCCGCCCTCGCCCCGGCACGGGCCGGCGCCCGCGCCCGCGCCGGGGAGCCGACCGCCGTCCCCGCTTCGCCATCGCCGTCACCGCGCTCTTCTTCGGGCTGCTCTACCTCCCCGTCGGCGTCGTCGTCCTGTTCTCCTTCAACGCTCGGAAATCCCTCACCGTCTTCGACGGCGTCAGCCTCCGCTGGTACACGGCGTTCCTCCACGACGACGTACTGATCGACTCGCTCGGCATGAGCCTGCAGGTGTCCCTGGTCGCCATGGCCGGCTCGCTCGTCCTCGGAGTGAGCCTGGCCCTGGGCCTGGTCCGGGCCCGCTCCCGACTCGGTTCGTTCGCCGGACTGGTCATGCTCGTCCCGCTGATCACACCGGAGATCGTCACCGGCGTCGCGGCGATGATGCTCTTCAAGGGCCTCGGCATCACCCTGTCCACGACCACCGTGATGCTCGCCGAGATCACCTTCTCCATCTCCTACGTGACGGTCATCCTGCGCTCCCGCATCGCCGCCCTCAACCCGGAGGTCGAGGAGGCCGCGATGGACCTCGGCGCCACCCGCCGGCAGGCCCTGTTCCTGGTGACCCTGCCCGCGCTGCTCCCCAGCATCCTGGCCTCCGGAGTGCTGATCTTCGCCCTGGTCTTCGACGACTTCGTCCTCGCGTACTTCACCACCGGCGTCGACCCGCAGCCCCTGTCCGTCCGCATCTACTCGGCGATCAGGTTCGGCGTCCAACCCACCATCAACGCCGTGGGCACGCTGATGCTGGCCGGCTCCGTCGCCCTGATCGTCCTCGCACTCGCCATCCCGCGCCTGTTCGGGCGCCGCGGCGGCCTCGACCTGCTTTCCGGGAAGTGATCCCCATGTACCCGACAGCCGTGCACCCGACCCCCGCCGTCCGCCTCGATCGCGTCAGCAAGCAGTACCCGGGCGCGGGCGGCACCTACGCCGTGCGCGAGGTCGAACTCGACGTGGCGCAGGGCGAGTTCTTCTCCCTCCTCGGCCCCTCCGGCTGCGGCAAGACCACCCTGCTGCGCATGACCGGCGGCTTCGCCGACCCCACGGAAGGCAGCGTCCTGCTCGACGGTGAGGACGTCACCGGCCGCCCGCCCAACAAGCGCAACGTCAACACCGTCTTCCAGAGCTACGCGCTCTTCGACCACCTCTCGCTCGCCGACAACGTGGCCTTCGGCCTCAAGCGCAAGGGCGTCGCCCGCGCGGAGATCCGCCAACGGGTCACCGAGATGCTCGACCTCGTACAGCTCGGGGGGCTGGCCGGCCGCAAGCCGCCCACGCTCTCCGGCGGCCAACGCCAGCGCGTCGCCCTCGCCCGGGCCCTGGTCAACCGGCCCCAAGTCCTGCTCTTGGACGAACCGCTGGCCGCCCTCGACCTGGGGCTCCGCCGCCAGATGCAGGTCGAGCTCAAGCAGATCCAGCGCGAGGTCGGCATCACCTTCGTCTTCGTCACCCACGACCAGGACGAGGCCCTGACCATGTCGGACCGCCTCGCCGTCATGAACGACGGCCGCATCGAGCAGTGCGGCACGCCCGAAGACGTGTACGAGCGCCCCACGAGCCGCTTCGTGGCCTCCTTCATGGGCACCTCCAACCTCGTCCCCGGCACCTACCGCTCCGGCCGGGTCGTCCTGGACGAGGGCCCGGCCCTGTCCGTCGGCGTCCGCACCGGTGTGGAGGACGGCAGCCGGGTCAGCCTCTCCATCCGCCCGGAGAAGATCTGGCTCTCCGACTTCGAGCCGGGCATGGCCACGATCGGCGGAGTCGTCCGCGAGACCGTCTACTCGGGCCCCACCACCACCTACCTCATCGAACTGGCCCCCGGCGTCACGGTGTCCGTCCTCGAGCAGAACACCATCCGCTCCCGCATGGAGGACCGCTGGAGCGGCGGCGAGCGGGTCGAGATCGCCTGGAAGCCCGAGCACTGCCTCGTCCTGGACTGACCGGACCGAACGGACCGAACGGAGGAACACCCGATGAACCACGACGTCATCGTGCTCGGCGCCGGACTCGCCGGCCTCACCGCCGCACGCGACCTCGCCGCAGGCGGAGCCGACGTCCTCGTCCTCGAGGCCCGCGACCGGGTCGGCGGACGCGTCGAGCAGACCGAACTCGCCGACGGCCGACTCGTCCAGCTCGGCGGCGAGGTCGTCGGCCGGGGACACACCGCCTACACGGCCCTGACCGCGGAACTGGGCCTCACCCTGGTCCCCAGCTACGTCGCCGAGCCCGGCGCGCTCACCCGCGACACCCCCGAAGGAACGTCCGCCGGAGACCCGCCCCACTGGTTCGGTCCCGGCGACGGCGCCTGCCACCAGAAGGTCACCGCCGCCTTCACCGAGCTCGCCCGGACCGTCGATCCGGCCGACCCCTGGTCCCACCCCGACGCCACCGCCCTCGACCGGCTCTCCGTCGGCGACTGGCTACGCTCCCAGGGCGCCGGCCCCGCCGTCGTACGCCTCTGGGAAATAGGCCAACTCGCCCTCGCGGACGGCTCGTACGAACGCACCTCCCTCCTCGCCGCCCTGCGCAAGCACGCCGCCGTACCCGGCCCCGGCCACTACGACTACGAGGCCTGGGAGGGCCTGCGGGTCGCCGAGGGCTCCGCAACGGTCGCGCTGCGCATGGCCGAGGATCTCGGCGCGCGCATCCGCACCGGCGTACCGGTCGAGGCGATCGCGGTACGGCAGCCGAGAGGATGCGCCGTGCGGATCGCGGGCGGTGAGACCCTCACCGCGGCCGCCGTCGTCAGCGCCCTCCCCGCCGGCCCGTTCCGGTCGGTCGCCGTCACCGGCGTCTCCGAGGCGCGCCTGGCCTCGCTCCACCGCCAACGCCACGCCCTCGCCGCCAAGTTCGTCGCCGCCTACGACACACCCTTCTGGCGGGCCCGGGGCCGGAGCGGACTCTCCGAATGCGAAGGGGTCCTCGGCAGCACCTGGCCGCAGAGCGACGGCATCCTCTCCGCCCTCGTCCCCCCGGAACGCTACGGCGTTCTGCTCGGCACTCCCGGCCCGCTGCGCACCCCCGAGCTGCTGGCCGCCATCGCCCGCCTCTACGGCGAGGAGGCCCACCGGCCGCTCGCCACCCACCTGCGCCTGTGGGGCACCGACCCCTGGACCCAGGGATACGTCACCCAGTGGACCCCCGGCGACGTCACGGCTGTCGGCCCCCTGCACGGCACCCACGAACCCCCCTTCTACGTCTGCGGATCCGACCAGTGGGTGGCCGGCTACATGGAAGGCGCCGTACGCACCGGACGCGCCGCCGCCGAGGAGGCACTGCGCCGTGGCTGACGCCCTGCACAACCACATCGGGGGAGTGGACCGCCCCGCCGCGTCGGGCGCGTCCATGGCCCTCACCGACCCCGCCACCGGCCGGGTGCACCGCCACGCCCCGCGCTCCGGCCCCGCCGACGCCGACGCGGCCTGCTTCGCGGCGGCAGCGGCGTACGCGCACTGGTCCACCACCACCCCGGCGGTCCGGCAGCGCGCGCTGCTCGGCATCGCCGACGCCATCGAGGCACACGCGGAGGCCTTCGTGGCCGCCGAAACCGGCGACACCGGCAAGCCTTCGGACCAGTTCCGCGACGAGGAACTGCCCGCGATCATCGACACCGTCCGCTACTTCGCCGGAGCCGCCCGGAACCTCCCGGGCGCCGCCGCGGCCGAGTACACCGAGGGCCGTACCTCACTGCTGCGCCGCGAACCGGTCGGCGTCTGCGCCCAGATAACCCCCTGGAACTACCCGCTGATGATGGCCGCGTGGAAGATCGCCCCGGCGATCGCCGCCGGAAACACCACCGTGCTCAAGCCCGCCGACACCACCCCCTCCTCGTCCGTGCTGCTGGCCCGGATCGCGGCGCGGCACCTACCGCCGGGCGTACTCAACGTCGTCTGCGGCGACCGCGACACCGGCCGGGCCCTCACCGTCCACCCGGCCGTCGCCCTGATCGCCGTCACCGGCAGCGTCCGCGCGGGCCAGGAGATCGCCGCGGCCGCCGCGGCCGGCCTCAAACGGGTCCACCTGGAGCTCGGCGGCAACGCCCCCGTCATCGTCCACGAGGACGTGGACGTCGAGCCCACCGCCGCCGCACTCGCCGCGGTCGCCTACTACAACGCCGGCCAGGACTGCACCGCACCCACCCGGCTCCTGGTCCACCGCCGGATCCACGACGCTTTCCTCGCGGCCTTCGCCACCGCGGCGGGCAGGCTCCGCACCGGCACCGACTTCGGCCCGCTCAACAGCGCCGCCCAACTCGCCTCGGTACGGGCCCTGCTGGACCGCCTGCCGCCCCACGCCGAGATCGTCACCGGAGCCGGCCGGCTCCCGCGCCCCGGCTTCTTCCACGAGCCGACGGTGGTCGCCGGCGTGCGCCAGGAGGACGAGATCGTGCAGGAGGAGATCTTCGGCCCCGTCGTGACGGTGCAGCCCTTCGCGGACGAGGCCGAGGCGCTGTACCTCGCCAACGGCGTGCGCTTCGGCCTGGCCGCGAGCGTGTGGACCACCGACCACGACCGCGCGATGCGCGCCACCCGAGCCCTCCACACCGGCATCGTCTGGGTGAACACCCACGGCACCACCGTCTCCGAGATGCCCCACGGCGGGGTCAAACACTCCGGCTACGGCAGCGATCTCTCCCTGTCCGGCCTCCTGGACTACACCCAGGTCAAGCACGTCATGCTGTGACCGTTTCGGCGGACGGGAGCCGGGCAGCCGCCACGCGGGGGTCGGAACGGGAACGAGGAGGGCCACCATGGACGAGCAGGGCGGAGCAGGAGGAATGCCGCACCACCACGGATCGGAGGCCCGGAGCCACGAGCCGCGCGGCGATCGCCACGACGACGAGAAGACGGCCGCCGCCGACACGGACGAGGCCAGCCGTCTCGACCGGCCGCAGCAGCCCGAGAAGCTGACAGGCAAGGAGAGCGGGAAAGGGACACACTGGGTGAGCCCGAAGGACGAGTGAAACGAGCGGGCCCCGCGCGCCGCGAACAGGCTGAAGCCGCCGCGTGACTGTACGCACACCCCCTTCCACGAAGCCGTCGGGGAGCCGTAGCCGGGCGTGTCGCAGCAGCCCACCGGGGTAGCCGCACACCAGCACCCCTAGACCTGCCTGTTCTCACGAAGGGACCGCACATGACGGCGACGGTGTCAGCGGCGGCCGGCGGCATCGCGGGGGACGGCCCGGCACGTCGCAAGGAGCCCGTGCGGTCCGTACGCATGCCCGATCGGACCCTGCTGACCATGGGGGTCGAGGAGGAGTTCCTCCTCGTCGACCGCGGCAGCCGCGCGCCGGCGGGCCGCGCACCGCAGGTCATCGCGGCCACGCGCGGAATCCTCGGCGGGCAGGTGCAGCAGGAGTTCTACACCACGCAGGTGGAGACCTGCACCCGCCCCACGTCGGACAGTGCCGAACTGCGGGCGGAACTCGCCCGGCTGCGGGCCATCGTGAGCCGTGCGAGTGCGGACGCCTGCTGCCTGCTGGTGGCTTCGGGCACCCCGGTGCTCCCGCCGGAACAGCCACTGGAGGTCACGCACGACCCGCGCTACCAGCGGATGGCCGCCCGCTACGCACACGTCCTCGGCGACCGCCGCCAAGTGGTCTGCGGCTGCCACGTCCACATCGGCATGCCCGACCGGGCCCGGGCCCTGGCCCTGTCGAGCCACATGCGCCCCTGGCTGCCGGTCCTCCAGTCCCTCGCCGCCAACTCGCCGTTCAATCGGGGCACGGATTCCGGGTACGCGAGCTGGCGATGGGTCGAGCACGCCCTCTGGCCCACCGTCGGGCCCGCACCGGTCCTCGACGAGGCCCGGTACGAACGCACGGTGGAAACCCTGCTGCGCACCGGCCGGCTCATGGACCGGCGGATGATCTATTGGTTCGCGCGGCCCTCCGAACACGTGCCCACCCTGGAGATCCGCGTCGCCGACGTGAACTCCGACCTCGACGTGCCGGTGCTGCTGGCCGTCCTCGTACGGGGACTCGCCACGGTCCTCTGCCGGGACGTCGAAGCAGGTCTCCAGCCGACGCCGGTCGGATCGAGGGCGCTGCACACCGCACACCGCCTCGCGGCCCTCCACGGCCTGGCGGGGGACGGACTCGACCTGCGCAGCGGCCTGCGGGTGCCCGCCTGGGACCTGGTCGGCGCGCTCGTGGAGCGGGCCGCCCCGGGTCTGGAAGGGGCCGGAGACATGCCGATGACGGTCACCCTCCTCGACCGCCTGCGGGCCAACGGCGGCGGCGCCGACCGCCAACGCCGCACCCACCGCCGCCTGCGCAGCCTCCACGCCGTCGTCGACGCCCTCGCCGAGAGCACCGCGGCTGGCTGAACCGGCGGCCCGCCGCGGAGCACGCCTGCGGCGACGTGAGCACCCTCGGGGTTAGGCTCGAAGTCAGCCACGAAAGGGATGATGCGCATGTGTCGCTGGCTGGCCTTCTACGGCTCGCCGGTGCTCCTCGACACGCTGCTGTACCGCCCGGAGCACTCGTTGATCAACCAGAGCCTGCGCGCCCGGCTGGGCGTGGAATCCACGAACGGCGACGGTTTCGGGATCGGCTGGTACAGCGTGGACGGCGACAGCACGCCGGCCGTCTTCCGGGACATCGGGCCCGCCTGGAACAACCGCAATCTGCGGGAGCTGGCCGCGCATGTGCGCTCACCCCTCTTCTTCGCGCACGTCCGTGCCTCGACGGGTTCGGCGATCCAGCAGACCAATTGCCACCCGTTCCGGCACGGCCGGTGGCTGTGGATGCACAACGGTTCCATCGCGGAGTTCGAGCGGCTGCAGCGGGACCTGTGCATGGCGGTCGACCCCGCGCTGTTCCCCTCCATCGAGGGGTCCACCGATTCGGAGGTGATGTTCTACCTCGCGGTGACCTTCGGCCTGGACCAGGACGTTCCGGGCGCGGTCGCCAGGATGGCGGGTCTCGTGGAGCGGCTCGGGGAGCAGCACGGTGTCGCCGACCCCCTCCAGATGACGGTGGCGGTCAGCGACGGCATCCGCGTATGGGCCTTCCGCTACTCCAGCCAGGGCAAGACGCGGTCGCTGTTCTACAGCAGCAAGGCCGAGACCGTACGCCGTCTCTATCCGGAACTGGACTACCTGAGCAACGTGTCCGACACGTCCCGCATCGTGGTCTCCGAGCCGCTGGGAGACCTGCCCGGCATCTGGAACGAGCTCCCCGAAGCCAGCTACACGGTCATCCCGTCCGGCCCGGACTCCGACTACCTGCCCTTCGTCCCCGAGGTTCCCTGAACATCCGGATCAGGCTCCTTCGTCATAGCTTCCCCCCTCGATTTCGAGGGCGAGTTCCTGAAGGACTTCCATCGAGGTGATGTCCGTCCGACCGGCGTCGTGCGCCATGGCGAGGCTGGTGAACGCCAGGCTGAACCCCGAGACCATCGTGTGCAGGGCCGGACCGAGCGCCTCGGCGACGAGGCCGGCCACCTCCTGCGGCGTCGCGTCGGCGGGGACACTGATCGACGGCAGCATCTCGTTCAGCAGCTGGGTCGCGACTCCGGCGTTCCCCCCGCCGTCGTTCTCCTCCCCGGCTTCGGCCATCCGTCGGATCTCCTGTGCCTCGGTGAGGATGCCGATCACTCGCTTGAGAACCTCCGCGCGTTCCATGCGCGGAGCGTAGGGCACACGACGGTCCTCCGTCGTCTCCATGCCGAAGGGCCGCGGCAGCGCCGGCCGGGGTGGGCCGGTCGCCGCGGACACGCCGCCCACGCCGTTCCCCGGGGTGGTTGTGGTACCGGAACGCGGGCAGGCGCGTGCAGTCGGGGGAGGGATGAACCGAACGCCGCAGGCCACGGCCGCGGACGACAGGCGAAAGGGAGCTCTCTGATGTCGCAGGTGAAGGAATCGATCGAAGTTGACGTGCCGGTGACGACGGCCTACAACCAGTGGACGCAGTTCGAGTCGTTCCCGCAGTTCATGGATGGTGTGGAGCGGATCGAGCAGCGCACGGACACCCTCACGCACTGGGTGACGAAGATCGCCGGGGTCGAGCGGGAGTTCGACGCGGAGATCACCGAGCAGATCCCCGACGAGAAGGTCGCCTGGGTCACCGTGGGCAGCGAGACCGAGCAGTCGGGCTTGGTCATGTTCCGTCCGATCGACCCCGCCCACACCGAGGTCACGCTGATGATGGACTTCGACCCGGAGGGCATGGCGGAGAACATCGGCGACAAGCTCGGGTTCGTCGACCGGCAGGTGAAGGGCGACCTGAAGCGGTTCAAGCACTTCATCGAAGACCGCGGCACGGCCACCGGGGAATGGCGTGGAAAGGTCTGACCCGACCGCCTGACACCAGTGGGCGAATCAGCCGCCGGCCGCCGCGCGGAGCACCGCGCGGCGGCCACCGGTGCGCCGTGCACCCCGGCCGTGGCGGACACCGGCCCCCTCAACCGGCCAGGGCGACGAGCCTTCGGTACTCGAGCTCGGCTTTCCGCCGGGCCGTGAGGTGGACGTGAACGTCGGTGAGGAACTCCTTCAGGGCGGTGAAGCCGACCGTGTACATCTCCTCCTGCCCGCCGGCGCCCGGGGGCATCCAGAAGATCAGCAGCCGCTCACTCCTGCGCGCGCCCTCCGGGGTGGCGAAACACAGCTCGTGTACCACCAGACGCGGCTCGTCCGCGGGCAGGGACTGGAGCAGCTCGTCATGGGTCAGGTTGGCTTCCGCCTCCAGTACCAGGACATCCGCGATGTCCGTGCAGCGCAGGACCACGGTGTTGATCTCCCGCGTCTCCTTCACGTGATGGAGGGCGTCAAGGCACTCTGCCGAAAGCCGGACTGGGCTGCTCACAGGTTCCTCATCTCGGTCGTGACGGTCACTTGGGGATCAACGGCGCAGCCCCCGCCGAGGATGCGGTGGGCCGGCTCCCCGGGGCTCGCGCCCGGGCCTCCCGGGGTGCCGAAGGGCGGAGCAGCCGCCAGCCTGGAAGGAGTCTTCCTGCCAAAAGCGTTCGGAGGGACCGTGAGGTGAACCGAACACGACTGCCCAACGTGCGTGGCTGGCCCGGGCGCCTGAAGAAGAGGGCCGCGGTGCTCGCCGAGCGTCGCGCGCTGCTCCAGGCCGAACGGGACGCGGAGGACGCCGGAGGGTGGGGCGAGTCGGCGCCTGCGGCCGTGCCACGCGGTGCTCGCCCCCGACTGAGGGACCCCGCCGCCGCGGTGCCCTGGGCGGTCAGGGTGGCCGCGGAGGCCGGTTGGCGGTTCCTGGTGCTCGCCGCCACCCTCTGGGTGCTGATGCGGGTCATCGGGGCGGTACGGCTGGTGGTGCTCGCGTTCGTCGTCGCCCTGCTGGTCACCGCGCTCCTGGAGCCGACGGTCGGCCGGCTCCAGCGAAACGGACTTTCCCGGGGCGGGTCGACGGCGCTCACCGCGACCTGCGGATTCGTGCTGCTCGGATTGGTCGGCTGGTTCATCGTCTGGCAGGTGCTCGACAATCTCGGCAATCTCTCCGAACGGGTTCAGGAGGGCATCGAGGAGCTCAAACAGTGGCTCGTCGACAGTCCCCTGCACGTCACGGAGAAACAGATCAACGACATCGCCGACGCCCTGAGCGACACCATCGGCACCAGTACGAGTGAGATCACCTCCACCGGCCTGCGAGGCGTGACCGTGCTGGTGGAGGTGATCACCGGCCTGCTGTTGGCCATGTTCGCCACCCTCTTCCTGCTGTACGACGGCAGGCGCATCTGGCTGTGGACGCTCAGGCTGGTCCCCGCGAACGCCCGCCCCGGGGTCGCGGGCGCCGGCCCGCGTGCCTGGCGGACACTCACCGCGTACGTGCGCGGCACCATGATCGTCGCGCTGATCGACGCGGTCTTCATCGGCGTGGGCATCTACTTCCTGGGCGTGCCGCTCGCCGTCCCCATCGGCGTCGTGATCTTCCTGTCGTCCTTCGTGCCCCTGGTCGGCGCCGTCGTCTCCGGAGCACTCGCGGTCGTCGTCGCGCTCGTCACCGAGGGGGTCTTCACCGCGCTGATGGCGTTGATGGTCGTCCTCGTGGTGCAGCAGATCGAAGGGCACGTCCTGCAGCCGTTCATCCTCGGCCGGGCCGTTCGGGTCCACCCGCTGGCCGTCGTCCTGGCCGTCGCCACGGGCGGCACCATCGCGGGGGTCGGCGGGGCCGTCGTGGCGGTCCCGCTCGTGGCCGTGGGCAACACCGTGGTCGGCTACCTGCGCGCCCATCCTCCCGCGAGCACGACCGAAGCGGCGCCCCCACCCGTTGCCCCGACCGGGGAGCGGCCCGCCGGCGGGGAGGAGGACACGAACGGCTGAGCGTGCCCCGCGGCCGATCCGCTCCGGGCGTCGTCACAGGTGACTGTGGCTGCCGTGCGGCTGTGCCCATCGGCGGTGCAGGGCCGCGCGTGCGCCCAGCGGGGCGAGGCGGGTCACCGAATGCCGTGTCCGGGTGCGCAGGGATCCCGCGACCTTGCGCGTTCTGCGGTGCACGAGCGCCCGGTAGCCCTGGCGCGCCACCAGCGCGGGATCGTCCTTCTTCGCCCGCCCGAGGCGGGTGTCCAGCAGGCCCGCACGCACGAAGAACCGGGTGTCGGTGGCGCCGGGCAGCAGCACGGTGACGGACACGCCGGAATCCTCCACCTCGCTGTGCAGGGCTTCCGCGAAGGACTCCAGGAAGGCCTTGGACGCGTTGTAGACCGCGTGGTACGGCCCGGGGAGCTCGGCGGCGACCGACGACACGATGAGCAGCAGCCCCTCGCCACGCCGGGCCATGCCGGTCAGCAGGCGGTGGGCCAGGTGCACGGTCGAGGAGACATTGAGGTCGATGACGCGGGCCAGGTCCCCGAAGTCGGTTTCCAGGAAGGCGCCACCCCGACCGATTCCCGCGTTCAGGACCGCCGCGCTCACCGGTCGACCGAGCGTACGCAGCTCCGCCAGCAAGGTCTCCACGCCGCCGGAGGTCGCCAGATCGGTCCTGGTCGAGTGGACTCTGGTGCCGAACGACCGCAGCCGGGCCACCGCGTCCTCGAGGGCTTCGTCCTCCGCGGTGACCATCAGGTCGTATCCGTGACGGGCGAACTCCCCGGCCAGCTCGAAACCGATGCCGCTGGAGGCGCCGGTGACGACGGCAAGGGGTGGTGACGTGTCCATGGCCTTCTCCGACCTCTCGTAGGGCGGACCGTGGGCGGGCAGGTCAGGCGGGCCACGTACCGGTGAGCCGTTTGGTGGCCACTGCGCCGCTGCGGTCGATCAGCGCCTTGACGGCGGCGAACACGGCACCCTGCAACGCCGCGGCGATGAGGACTTCCCGCCACGAGCGGTCCTCGTCGGTGGCGCTCGGTGCGTCGTCCTCGTGACCGAGCCGCTTCCAGATCTGTTTGAACGCGATGCCGGCCAGCGCGCCTCCGGTGGCACCGAGGGCCATGCCCACGGGCTTGTAGGCGATCTTCGAGCCCTTCACCGGTGCCTCCGTCCCGTGACCTGCCGGGCCGACAGCCACACCATGCATGCCGCGCCCACGGCCGGCAGCCACCTGTCGCGCCGCACCGCCCGCGACGCCGTCCGGCTCACCTGGCCCTTGACGTCCCTGTTCATCGGTGGACCCTTCCCCTCGACTCTCCCGGCGCCTGCCCAGTCGCACGCGCGGCTAACGTACGCACTCCGTCCGGTACACGCGGTGCTCACTCCCCGCGCCAGACCCGCTGGTACGCCTCCCGGTAGCCCTGCGGGTCCCAGGACGTCGCCCCGCCGCTGTTCTCCGCCGTCACCACGTGAACGGCCGCGACGTAGCCGCTGGCGGGCCGGCCGGCGAAGGACCGGTTGAACTCGTCGATGATCTGCCAGCCCTGCTGGGCCAGCGGTTCGGGGACCGTGGCGGCCTGGAAGCGTCGGCTGTTGATGCGTTGGAAGGCGGAAGGATCTCCGTCACCCGCACCGATGTTGAAGGGCGGCCCCTCGCCGGGGCGCCCGGCGGCACGCAGCGCCGGAGCGGCGTCGGCGAAGTAGAGGTCGTTGATCGCGATGGAGTGGGTCCACCGGTCCCGGAAGCGGGACACCAGGGAGGAGACCTGCTGCGGGGTGCGCTGACTCGCGTCCGGGATGGGGATGTTCTCGGTCGTCAGCAGCCTCACCCCGGGGCAGGTTCCCAACTGCCGCTTGATCAGCTCGGACTTGTTGTGGGCGAACGCGATGGAGTCGTCGGTGAAGACGACGACGCCGGCGTCGCCGTCGGACCGGGCGATGACCCAGTCCGCGCTGATCCTCGCCACGTCCTCCACCTTCGTGGTGATGTTGGTGAAGAGCCGGGGACTCGTGCTCGGTCCGGGGGCGGCGACCGCGTGCCAGCCGATCAGCGCGATGCCCGCCGTCTCGGCCCGCGCCGTCTGCTGCGCCGTGAGCAGGGGATCGAAGCCGCCGATGACGATGCCCGAGGGCCTGAGGGTGACCGCCTGGCTGAGCGCGGCCTGGATGCCCGCCGGGGTGCCCTCCCCGTCGATCACGCGGACCTGCCAGCCGATGGCCGCCGCGGCTTCCCGGACGCCCTTGGCGACTCCGGCGACACCGGGGTTCGTCATGGTCTGGGCGACGTAGACGATCGTCTTGTCGGCAACCGCCTCGGGGCCGGTCGTGGGGCCGTTCCAGGTCGTGTCCGTACGCTCGGCCAGCGCCACGGCCTCCTTCGCCCGCGCGAGTACGGCCGGGCAACCGACGGCCGAGGGCGAAGCCTCGGTGGAAGTCTCCGACGAGCCCCCTCCGCAGCCCGCGACGAGGGTGGAGAGGGCCGCCCACAGGGCCGCGGCCGCGAGGACGCCGTTGCGGTTCGGGTACACAGTGCTCCTGACCGGGGGTGCGCTGGGGGTCTACGGGGCGTCGGCCGCCCGCGGCGCCGACGCCCCGGGCGGTTCTTCGGGCGGGTGCGTGTCCGTCGCGGCCCGCGTGCGCAGCCGCCGCCTGGCCGCGTAACCGGCCAGGCCCACCGCCAGCAGCAGCGTGCCGCCGTTGAACAGCGGGGTGGCCCAGAACTGGGCGCCGAGCTGGCCGATCCCGGCGAGCCCGACGGCGAGCACGCCGACGGCCACGAGGGTTCCGAGCGCGTTCGCGCGGCCGGGCTTGATCGTGGTGGAGCCGAGCAGCGCGCCGACGAAGGCGGGCAGCAGGTAGTCCAGGCCGACACTCGGGTTGCCGATCTGCTGCTGCGCGGCGAGCAGGACGCCCGCGATGCCCACGACCAGGCCCGATCCGGCGAAGGCGTAGACGGAGTACCTGCGGATGGGGATGCCGATGATGCCGGCGGCGCGGGGGTTGGAGCCGACGACGTACAAGTACCGGCCGAACGGCAGCCGTTCCAGCACCACCCACAGGACGACGACGGCGCCGAGGACGTAGAAGGCGGGCACGGGCAGCCCGAGGAAGCGGGCGTCGTAGAGACCGGTGAAGGCGGCCGGCAGACCGTCCGGGCCCGGCACGATCCTGCTGCCGTCGGTGAGCCATCCGGTGAAGGCGTACATGATGCTGCCGGTACCGAGCGTGGCGATGAAGGAGTCGATCCTGGCGAACTCGACGACGACACCGTTCAGGGCGCCGACCAGCACCCCGCCGCCGACGACGGCGAGGCAGGCGAGCGGCCAGGGCGTCCCCCCGTCGACGATGAGGTACATCACCAGGACGTGCGCCAGTCCCAGGCCGTAACCGATGGACAGGTCGAACTTGCCGGCGGCGATGGGGATCGTCGCACCGAGCGCGAGGAGGGCGGTGATCGACTGGTTGGACAGGATCGAGGACACGTTGTCCCGAGTGGGGAAGGTGTCCGGCAGGGCGACGGAGAAGAGCAGGAAGAGCAGGGCGGTCAGGGCCGGCAGGCCGTAGTTCCCGACGATGTGCCCGCGCGGGGACCAGCGGGTCACGAGGCGGTCGTGCTTCCGGTGATCGCGGGCATGGCCGAGGCGGCGCGGGTGAGTTCGGCCGGCGTCAGAGCGGCCCCCGCAGGCTCGGCCGCCACCGAACCGCGTACGAAGACCAGCGCGCGGTGGCAGAGGTCCGCGACCTCTTCGAAGTCGGTGGACACCAGCAGGACCGCCAGGCCCTCGGCCGCCGCGTCGTCGAGCAGCCGGTGGATCGACGCCTTGGCGCCGACGTCCACGCTCGCGGTCGGCTCCTCGAGGATCAGGAGCCGCAGCCGCCCGCGCAGCGCCCGGCCCAGGACGACCTTCTGCTGGTGGCCGCCGGACAGGGTGGCGACGGGCACCTCGCTGTCGCGGGGGCGCACCGAGAACCGTTCGATCAGGGCGGCGGCCTCGCGCCGCTCGCGCCGGGGACCGAGCGGGCGCCACGCCGGCACTCCGGCCGCCCGGGGGTTGGCCAGGAAGTTCTCCCGGACCGTCAGATCGGGGGCGCAGCCCTCCTCCTGACGGTTGGCGGCGACGAGACCGACCCCCCGGCCCAGGGCGGCCGCCACGGAGCGGGGGCGGTACGGCCGGCCGTCGAGCAGCGCCCGCCCGCCGAGCAGCGGCAGCGCGCCGGCGAGGGCGCGGCCCAGGTGCATGTGCCCGGCGCCGGTCAGTCCCACCATGCCGAGGATCTCCCCGGGCCTCAGATCCAGGGTGACGGGCGCGGTGCGCCGCGTCGTCACGGCGTCGAGGCTCAGTACGGGAGGACGCCCGGCGGGCACGGGGGCAGCGGGACCGCGCCCGGCCGGTACGCCGCCGGTGATGTCACGGACCAGGTGGGCGGGCCCGTATCCGGCGAGCGGTCCTGCGCTGACCACACGGCCGTCGCGCAGGACGGCGAACGCGTCGGCGACCCGGTACACCTCGTCGAGCCGGTGGCTGACGTACAGGATTGCGTGCCCCCGGTCGCGCAGGGTGTGCAGGACGTCGAAGAGCCGGGCGCAGTCCGCGGCCGGCAGCGTGGCGGTCGGCTCGTCGAGGACGAAGAGCTCCGCCCGGCGCGCGAGGGCCCGGGCGATGGCCACCAGGGAACGCTCGGCGGGCGCGAGGTCCGCGATCCGGGCCTCCGGGTCCAGGTGCCCGGCGACGATCCGCAGGGCATCGGCGCAGCGCTCCCGGGTCCGCCGCCAGGAGATGAGGCCGTGTCGGCGCGGGTAGCCCGTTCCCAGGGCGATGTTCTCGGCGACCGTCATCCACTCCACCAGGCCGAGGTCCTGGTGGATGAAGGACATCTTCCCTGAGGCCGCTTCGGACCCGAGCGGGTGCCCGGCCACCGTCACCTCGCCCGCGTCGGCCCGGTGGACCCCGGCGAGCACCTTGATGAGGGTGGACTTCCCGGCGCCGTTGGGGCCGAGGAGGGCGAGCACGCTGCCGCGGTGGAGGTCGAGGCTGACCGCGTCCAGCGCGACGGTGCCGCCGAACCGCTTGCCGAGACCGCGTATCCGCACGAGCGGTTCCCCGTCGGAGCGCCGGGGCGGGCGGCTCGTCGAGGTGTCGGATGGGTCATGGGCGTCATGCACGGACGTCTCCGGGGCCGACCTCGGATCCCCCTCTCGGGAGGGTGGGACAGGGAGGATGCTACTGGCAGTCAAGGGGCAATTCCGTGCATGACGGTGCTCATGCCGCTTCCAAGGCGCATTCGGCCCAAATGACCTTGCCGCGGGGGGTGTAGCGGGTGCCCCAGGACTGGGCCAGCTGCGCGACGAGGAACAGGCCGCGGCCGCCCTCGTCCGTGTTGGCGGCCCGCCGCAGGTGCGGGGCGGTGCTGCTGCCGTCGGAGACCTCGCAGATCAGGGCCCGATCGTGGATCAGGCGCACCTGGATCGGCTCGATGCCGTAGCGGACGGCGTTGGTGACCAGCTCGCTGAGCAGCAGCTCGGCGGCGAACGAGAGCTCGTCCAGCCCCCAGTGGGCCAGCTGCCGGGTGGCGGCGGCCCGGATGTCGGAGACCCGCGCGGGATCGGCCGGCAGGTCCCAGACGGCGATCCGGTCGGCGGACAGGGTGTGGGTGCGGGCGACGAGCAGGGCGATGTCGTCGGTGGGGTGCTCGGGCGCCATGGCGTCCATGACCGCCTGACAGGTGTCCTCGGGGCTCCGGTCCACGTGGGCCAGTGCGCGGCGGAGCTGGTCGAGGGCGACGTCGATGTCGCGGTGGCGGTCCTCGACGAGCCCGTCGGTGTAGAGGACGAGCGTGCTGTCCTGGGGGAGCTCGATCGCGGCCGTCTCGAAGGGCAGGCCGCCCAGGCCCAGCGGGGGCCCGGCGGGGAGATCGGCGAACTCCACGCCGCCGTCGGGATGGACCAGGGCGGGCGGCAGGTGGCCCGCCCGGGCCATGGTGCACTGCCGCGACGTGGGGTCGTAGATGACGTACAGGCAGGTGGCGCCGACGATGCCGATGCTGCCCGTGGCGTGGTCGTCCCCCTCTTCCCGGTCCAGGCGCACCAAGAGGTTGTCCAGGTGGGTGAGGAGCTCGTCGGGGGCGAGTTCCAGTTCGGCGAAGTTGCGTGCGGCGGTCCGCAGCCGCCCCATCGTGGCGGCGGCGTGCAGCCCGTGGCCGACGACGTCGCCCACGAGGAGGGCGACGCGGGTACCGGACAGCGGGATGACGTCGAACCAGTCGCCGCCCACTCCGGATTCGGCGGGCAGATAGCGGTGCGCGACCTCGACGGCGCCCTGCTCGGGCAGACCGCGCGGGAGCAGGCTGCGCTGGAGCGCCAGGGCCAGTGTGTGCTCCCGGGTGTAGCGGCGGGCGTTGTCGATGCACAGGGCGGCGCGGGCGGTGAGCTCCTGGGCCAGGCGGGCGTCGTCGTCACCGAAGGGGGCGGGGTCCTGCGCGCGGTAGAAGCTCGCGATGCCGAGCAGGACGCCGCGGGCGAGCAGCGGGACGACGATGAGGGAGTGCACGCCGTGCGCCATGATCCGCCGCGCGTGCCGGGCGTGCGCCGGGTTCGCGGTGATCCAGCCGGCCGCGGGGTCGAACTCGGCCTCCAGGACCGCCTGCCCTTCGGCCAACGCGCGCATGTGGGGGGATCCGGATTGGAGTTCCACGTGCTGTCCGACCGGGAAGAAGGGGCTGTCGGCGCGGAGCCCGTGGCGCACGGCACGCTGCAGTTCGGCCTCGGGATGGGCGGACTCGTCGCCCCGCAGTACGGCCTCGGGCAGGTCCACGGTGACGTAGTCGGCCAGCCGCGGGACCGCGATCTCGGCGAGTTCCCACGCCGTGCGGCTCACGTCCAGGGTGGTGCCGATGCGGCTGCCGGCCTCGGCCAGCAGCTCCAGCCGGCGCCGTGCCTCCACGGCGTACTTCCCGACCTCCGGCTCGCCGACCAGCACCAGGCCGCGGACCGTGCCGGGGCGGGGGACCGCGCTGTCGGCCGGTGCTCCGGCCGGCGTTCCGGACGGTGGCGGTCCAGGGCGGGGCGAGAGGGGGAGGTGGTGGACGGGTGGGGTGTCGCTGCTGAGCACGGCCTCGACGACCATGCCCGCCACCCCGGAGCGGCTGGTGACCGGGCGGCTCAGCAAGGTGGCCTCCCGGCCGTGCTGGAGGGTCACGTCGACTGCGGCCCGCCGGAAGGAGGAGATCAGCTCGGTCGCCTTCTCCTTGAGCACCGTCTGATCGTGCGGGTCCAGTTCGAGATCGACCAGTTCGTCGAGCTCGGCCGACCCGGCCGACTCGACCGGGAGGGTCGCCCCGACGTGGTGCCCGTCGTGGGTGTCCCCGCCCGTCCGGGCCCGTCGTTCGGCATCGAGGTACGTCCGCAGCAACCGGCGTTCGCGGGCCGAGCTCTCCTCCATCATCCGCCGTTCGATCGTCTCGGCCGCCCGACGGAGCAGTACGGCGAGGGACGGGTGCTCGTAGGAGTGCGGGTACCCGAAGCAGAGCACGCCCACGATGTGCCCGCTGAGCTGGTCGCGGATGGGTACGGCGCAGCAGGCGTTCGACTGGGCGCGCTCGGCGAAGTGTTCCGCGCCGTAGACCTGGATGGGCCCGCGTTCGGCCAGCGCGAGGCCGATGCCGTTGGTCCCGCCGAAGCGCTCGGCGAAGACGAAGCCGGGCACGCTCTGGATGGGGGGCAGGCTCCGCGCCAAGGAGGGCTCACCGAAGCGGCGTTGCAACACGGTGCCGTTGGAGTCGGCGACCGAGATGTTCATCTGGCTACCCGAGAACCGGGACTGCAGCTGGTCGAGGACGGGTACGGCGGCCCGTACGAGCCGACTGTCCGGATCGAAGTCGTCCCGGTACGGCAGCTCGGTCTGGTCCGGTGACAGTCCCAGCAGTCGGCAGCGCAGCCACGAGTTCAGGATCGGGCTCCGCACCCCGCTCTCGACCGGCTCGCCCACCAGGAAACGCTCACGGGAGCGTGCGGGGCCGATCTGCTCTCCCGTGACCCCCATCTGCATCACTTCCCCTTGCCGGTGCGCCCTCGCCCGTACCGGGATGATCGCTCTGGTCCGCGTGGTGCCGTGCGGTAAAAGTTGAATCAGCGCGTTTTGAGTATATTCCCGGCCATTTGCGGCTTCACAGGAGAGCGACCGGGTTGACCGGTGAGCCCGTCCCGCCGGGGACGTCGAGGGGCGTCACGACGATCATGAACTCGTGGCGTCCGGCTTCCGCGCACGCGGCGGACAGCGCCTCCAGGTCCAGGTTGTCCAGCAGGGGCACGCCCATGGCCGCGATGGCGAGGGCATGGACGGGGGAGTGGAGGCCCTCGACCGGGGAGGGGCGCACATCACTGTCCCCGTCCGCGCCGAGCAGACTGATCGCACGCTCGGCCAGCAGCGGCACCGCGTCCACGTGGAAGCCCGCACCGGCGGCGCCGACGTCCCACGGGCCCAGCTCGCGGCGGCGCCGGAACCGGCCGGAGCGCAGCAGCACCGCGCACCCGTCGTCGATCTCGACGCCGAGCGCCCGCTCGGCGGCGATCACGTCACGGGCGCGGACCGCGTGCCCGGGCTCCAGCCAGTCCACCCCGAGGACGGCGGGCAGGTCGAGGAGCACGCCCTTGGTGACGAGCGGGCCGAGGGCCGCCACCGAGCCGAAGCGGGCGCCGCCCGCGCCGATGGTCTCGCGCGCCGGGTGGCCCTCGTACAGCAGCCCTCGGTACGCGACGTGTGACAGCGCGTCGAGGTGGGTGACGGCCTTGCCGTGGTAGTCGACGGCGAGGAAGTCCTTGTGGGTGGCCGGTTCGGGCGGCTCCACGTCACCGAGGTCGGTCATGTGGTGCAGGGCGGGCTTGCTGTTGTCGGGGCCGGGCCGGGTGTTCCAGGGCAGGCCCATGGGTACCGTCCTGCCGTCCCGGACCAGGGCGGCGGCCCGGCGCACGTGGTCCGGGGTGACCCGGTTCCAGGCGCCCCGGTCGGCCGGATCCCAGCGGCCCCACGTACGGACCGAGGCGAACAGGGCGTCGAATTCCTCACGGGAGACCCGGGGAACCTCCGCGGGGTCGGTGCTCATGGCAGTGCGGTGCTCCAGACTCTTCAGGATCGGTGGGGGCGGCCCGCCGCTACCGCATGCATACCCGCTCGGGCGGGGACCGGACGTCCCCCGGGCCGGAGCCGGCGATTGAGTGGCGGCCCCGCGCCCGGGAGAGGCAGGCTGTACACATGAGAGCGCCCGTGCGCTCGCCCCCGGGACCGGGAGCCGGCGGCCACCACCAGGTCCTTTTCGCCCTCGCGGAGTGCGTGCCCTTCGCGATCGCCCTGCTGGTGCTCAGCATCGAGCTCACGCCCCTCCACGTCGTCTACACGGGTCCCCTGCTGGTCGCTACACCCGCGCTGGCGGCCGTGACGATGGGGCCCAAGGGCACGCTCGCGGCCGCCGGGGTGGCCGTCGGGGTCAGCGTGGCCACCGCCACCCACAATCAGGCCTGGGGCGGACAGCAGGTCTACACGAACTTCCTCGCCCTGTTCCTGGTGTCGGTGGCGAGCGTCATGACCAGCCGCACCGTGCGCACGCGCCGGGAGAACGAGCTCAACCAGGTCCGCCGGATCGCCGAGGCGGCCCAGGAGGTCCTGCTGCGGCCGGTGCCCGACCGGCTGGGCCCCGTCCGGGCGGCCAGCATGTACCTCGCGGCCGAAACGGGCGCGCAGATCGGCGGCGACCTGTACGACGCGGTCCAGACCCGGTACGGCGTCCGGATGATCGTCGGGGACGTGCGGGGCAAGGGACTGCCCGCCGTACGGGCCGCCGCGGTCGTGCTCGGCGCGTTCCGGGAGTCCGCGCACTACGAGGACGACCTGGTGGAGGTCGTCAACCACTGTGGAGAGGCCCTGCGGCGGGACGCCGCCCTGGCGGGCGCGGGCGTCGGCGCGGCACTGGCCGACGGTGACGAGGCCGGCCTGGAGGGCTTCGTCACCGCGGTCGTGGCCCAGATCCCGGACGGCCCCGACATCGAGATGATCAATCGGGGCCATCCGCCCCCGCTGCTGCTGAGCAACGGCACGGTCCGGGCCCTGATGCCCAGCGGCCCGCTGCCGCCGCTCGGTCTGGAGGAGTTCATCAGCGGTCCCCTCGGGCGGACGGACCGCTATCCGTTCGCGCCGGGGGACCGGTTGCTGCTGCACACCGACGGCGTCATCGAGGCACGCGACGGCGACAGGACCTTCTTCGACCTGCCCGAAGCCATGGCCGCGATGCGAGACCACAGCAGGCCCGCGTTCCTGGAGGGTCTGCGCCAGGCGTTGTTCCGCCACACGCAGGGCGCTCTGGCGGACGACGTCGCGGTCATCCTCGTCGACCGACTCGACCCGGACCATCTCTAGTGCTCTGGCCCGGGTGCGCGCTGCCGCGGTTCAGGGAGTGGCCAGGACCGGGGTGTCGAACGGGTCGTGGTGGATGCGGTCGGGCGAGGTGCCGCCGAGGGTGAGCGTCTCCATGGCGGAGACGACCATCGGGGCCGGACCACTGAGGTAGACGTCGTGCTGGTACCACGGCCCGTACTCGGCCAGGACCTGCGGCAGCGATCCGCGGATGCCCGGGATGTACTCGTGGGAGACCGCTCCCCGGAAGGTCAGCCAGTGATGCCGCTGCGCCAGTCTCAGCATGTCGTCGACCCCGTACAGCTCGGCGCCGGTGCGGGCGCCGAGGAAGAGTTGCACCTGGTGTCGGCCGTCGCGACGGGCCACTTCCTCGACGATCGCGCGGATGGGGGCGAGGCCGGTACCGCCGGCCACGCAGACCAAATCGTCGGAGACGGCGGCGTCCAGCACCATGTCGCCCATCGGCGGGCCGAGTCGGAGTACGTCTCCCACCGCGGCCCTGTGCACCAGCGCGGTGCTGACCGAGCCGCCGGGCACCGCGCGGACGTGGAACGTGAGGGTGCCGTCCTCGCGGGGCGCGTTGGCGGGGGAGTAGTAGCGCCACTGCTTGGGGTGCCAGGGGGTTTCGATGCTGACGAACTGGCCGGCGGCGTACTCGTAGGGCATGTGGGGACGTACCGTGACCTCGGCGATGCCGTGCCCGTGCGGTACGAGGCGCACGACCGTGGCCGGCCAGACGGCGGGCCGCACCGCGGCGTCCTGCTCCGCGGCGTCGATCATGACGTCGGCCACCGCGCCGTACGCCTTGGTCCACGCGGCGGCGATGTCCGCGGTCCACGCGGGGCCGGCGTAGCGGGCCAGAGCGGCGAGGAGGCACTCGCCCACGGCGGGGAAGTGTGCGCGGAGCGCGCCGAACTTGCGGTGGTCACGCCCGAGGTGGCCGCAGAAGCGCACGAGGTTCTCCGGGTCGTCGACCAGGTCGACGATGTGCAGCAGCGAACGCAGCAGCCGGCCGCGCTGGGCGTCCATGCCCGGCGGGAACATCGGCCGCACCTCGGGGTAGCGGGCGAAGAGGATCGCGTAGAAGTAGACCGTCATGTCGGCGGCGAGTGGCTCGACCACCGCGACGGAGGCGCGTATGAGGGCTGTCTCGTGGGGCGACAGGGGTGGATCGGCGGGCTCCGGCGGGGAGGGGCGTACGGCGGAGGCCGGAGCGGGAGCGGGTGCGGGTGCGGGATCCTGCGGATACGGGTTCGCGGGCGTGCCGCCTGAGCGTTTGATCCGGAATCTCAAGGGGCCAGAGCTCCTCCGCCCGGTATGCGAGACGGATGGTCCGGGGCGGACCGGCGGGTGGCCGCGTGCGCGGGGAGGCGCACGTGACGGGCGCTGCGGGTGGGGACTTCACGGGCAGGCATGGGTCCTCGAAGCGGGTCGACGGCACAGAAGTGGATCGAGCGGTTCCGGACGGTACCCGATCACTGAGGTGACTCAGAAGTAACCAAGGCTCTTTTTGAGACGGTGGTCCGTCCGCTCGGCCCGCCTCGCCCCAAAGGGGAGCGGATGCCGGGGTGTTGTCCGCCGCGCCGAAGCGGGGTGGCGGCCGCTCCGTCGCCCGGACGCCCGTCGGGCATTCGGCGGAAGCCGTGCGTCCACAACCCTTGACGGGCCTCCCGGGCCCTCACATACTGGCGGCCAAATCGATTTGGCCAAATCGATTTGGCCCCTGCCCGGAGCCGGATCGTGGCCAAAACCGGAGCGAGCCGAACGGAGCTCGAACGTGTCCAGTCCCAGCACTCTCCCTCACCCCGTGGACCAATCCCGCCCGCTGAGCAGGATCCTCCTGTTCGGTCTCCAGCACGTCCTCGTCATGGCGGCGACCCCCGTCTCGGCGATCTTCCTGATGAGCGCCACCCTCCACCTCGACACCGGCCTGACCGTGAACCTGCTCTCGGCGGCCTTCGTGCTCTCCGGGGTCGGTTCCCTGATCCAGTCGCTGGGACCCTGGAAGTTCGGGCCCCGACTGCCCTTCGTCATGCTGCCCGGCGGAGCCCCGCTGATCCTCTTCCTGGCGATCGCCGAACAGCACGGCGTGCGCACCGCCACCGGCGCGGTGATCATCAGTGCCGCCTTCTACTTCGTCGTCCTGCCGGTCTTCTCGCGCCTGTTGAAGTTCTTCCCCACCCTGGTCATCGGCACGATGATCGTCATCGTCGGGGTCAACCTGGTGAAGGTCGGCGCGCTGCTCGTCACCGGTCGGCCGGGCACCCCCGGATTCGCGAACCCCACGAACCTGGCGCTCGGCATGGCGACGATCGGCTTCACCGTCGCCCTCTACTGGCTGTTCACCGGCGTCGTGCGGCAACTGGCCGTGATGCTGGGCCTGATCGCCGGCAGCGTGCTGGCCTTCGCCCTCGGCCGGATCGACTTCAGTGGGGTCACCGAGGGCGGGGTCCTGAGCGCGCCGCAGTTGATGCCGTTCGGCTCGCCCGAGTTCCAACTCGTCGCCGCGCTGCCCCTGATGCTCTACGGACTGGCCTCCATGGCGGAGGCCACAGGGCAGACCGTCATCAACGCGGAGACCGTCGGCAAGGAGATCGACAAGCGGACGGTGGTCCCCCGGACCATCCGCGGCGACGCCCTCGTGTCACTCTTCGGCGGATTCCTGGGACTCCCGCTGATGGTGACCAGCGGCGAGAACATCGGCATCGTCCGCGTCACCGGCGTGCGCAGCCGGTTCGTCACCGCGGCCGCCGGCGTCGTGCTCATCGTCATCGGCTTCCTCGCCCCCGTCATCCGGGTCATCAGCGCCATCCCGTCCGCCGTCGTCGGCGGCACCGCCATGGTGGTGTTCGCGGTGATCACGGTGCTGGGCATCCAGATGCTGGGGAAGGCGGAGCTGGAGCGGCACTCCCACGGGTTCATCTGCGCCGTCGCCATCGCGCTCGGCCTGCTGCCGATCCTCGTCCCCGGCGTCTACGCCGGCCTGCCGTCCAACGCGCGGATCCTGCTCGAAAGCGGCGTCGCCGTGGGCGCGTTCACCGCCGCCTTCCTCAACGTCCTCTTCCACCACGTACGGCCCCGGCTCGCCCGGGGGCGCTCCGGCGAGCCCGTCCCCGCCCTCGTCGACGCGGGCGAGTCCCGCGCCGTACCCCACGCATGACCCGTACGGAAAGAGTGAGATGACCGACCTGACGCAATACGAACCGAACGCGGGAGGCGGCCCGGCCACGGACGGCCTCCGTCCCCACCACCTGGCCGACGAGGTCCAACTCCTCGCCCCCGCCGTCGTGATGACACCAGACGGCCCGAAGGAGCGGTACGCGGCCGTCGTGGCCGACGGCGCCTTCCGCGCGGTCGGGCCCGCCGCACAGGTGGAGCGCGACCACCCGCACCTCACACCCGTTCGACTGCCCGGACACGTACTGATGCCGGGGTTCGTCGACGCGCACCACCACCTGACGCAGAGCTTCGGTGCCGCGCTCGCCTTCGGTGAGCCCTCCGAGATCTTCCGCCGGGTATGGGTCCCCCTGGAGGGGGCCCTGGACGAGGAATCCGCCTACGTGGCGGCGAAACTCGCAGCCCTCGAGTCGCTGCGGGGAGGATTCACCACCGTCGCGGATGCCGGTACCCGGGCGTCCGTGGACGTCGACGTCGTGGCCCGGGCCACCCGCGACGCCGGAATCCGCTGCGTGCTGGGACTCGTCTGCAACGACGCCGACGACGCCAACGGCGGCGGCGATGACGACAGGGGCGGTGGGGACGGCACCACCGACCCGGCCTCCATGTCGGCCGACGTCCTGGCCCGGGCCGAGAAGCACCTCGCCCGGTACGAAGGGGAGGAACTGGTCCACCCGTCGCTGGCGATCTCCGTCCCCGAGGCCGCGACGGCGAAGACGTTGCGGGCCACCGCCCGGCTCGCCGCGGAAGCGGGCGCCGTCGTGCAGATCCACGTCAACGAGCACCTCGCCGGCGTGGAGCGCTCCCTCGTCCGGCACGGCCTGCGTCCACTGGAGTACCTACGCGAAGTCGGCGCGCTGGGACCACAGTTGCTCGCCGCCCACGCCACCCTCGTCACGCCCGCCGAGCTGACCCTGCTCGCCGACACCGGCGCCGCGGTCAGCTACAACCCCGTCGCCAGCGCCTGGAAGGGCAACGCCGTGGCGCCGGCGACCACCATGGCCGAACGCGGGATCCGCTTCGGGCTGGGCACCGACGGCACCCGTGGTGACGGGTTCCGCCTGGTGGAGGCGGCGGAGTTCGCCCAGCGCCTCACCTACGGCCTGGCCACCGGGGACTCCTCGTGCGGCGCCGGCTGGACCTGGCTGGAACACGGAGGTCCGGGCGGCGCGGACGCCGTCGGCCTCGGAGCGCTCACCGGCCGGATCGCCGCGGGGGCGGCGGCCGACTTCCTGCTCGTCGACGCGAGCGGCCCGGAGATGCGCCCGTCCTGGGACCTGCCGTGGGAGCTGGTGCGGCGCGGCAACCGCGATCAGATCACCGCCGTGTTCGTCGCCGGAAGGCTGCGGATGTTCCAGGGCCGGCCCGTCGGCTGGGACGGACCCGCGCTGGTGCGGCGGGCGGCCGAGCTGGGCAGGGAGGTGGTCGAGCGGGCCGGGGTGAAACGCGTACACCGCACGTCCACCGACGCACGCGCCCGGAGCGCCGCGCGGTGAGCGTCGCAACGGTGGCGATCCTCGCCCTGGTGGTGGCCGCCGCCGCGTTCGTCCAGGGGACCAGCGGCCTCGGGTTCGCACTGGTCGTCGCCCCGGTGGCCGGACTGCTCGAGCCCGCGCTGCTCCCGGTGTTCGTCCTCGCGTCGATGATCCCGTTGAACGTCTACGTGGCCTGGCGCGAGCGGCACGCCCTGGACCTGCGGGGCGCGGGCTGGATCACGGTGGCCCGACTGGTGGCGACCCCGGGGGGACTCGTACTGCTCTGGGCGGTCCCGGAGCAGCGGCTCGGGGTGGTCGTCGGCGCGGCGACCGTACTGGCGGCGGTGGTGAGTCTGGCCGCGCCGACCTTCGTGCCCGGCCGCGCCGCGTACCTCGGAGCGGGACTCGTCACTGGTCTCACCGAGACCGCGACGGGCGTGGGCGGTCCGCCGCTGGCCCTCGTCTACCAGCACCGGCCGCCGGCGGAGCTGCGGTCCACGGTCGCCGTGTGCTTCCTCGTCGGCGAGGTCGTCTCGCTCGCCCTGCTGCTCGCGACCGGCCAGGGCAGCCCGGCTCAGCTGGGCTGGGCCGCGCTGCTCCTGCCCGCCCTGGCCGTCGGGGCGTGGCTGAGCAAACTGGCGCACCACCGGGTCGACGCGGCGAGGATGCGGCCCCTGGTCCTGGTCTTCGCCCTGGTCTCCGGCGTGGTGCTCATTCTGGCGCCGTGACGCGCAGCGACGACGCCCGCGCGATGACACGGGGCTCGGGCGCCGCGGTCGCCCCCGTCGTCGCGGGCGCGTCCGCGATGGCGGTGTCCTCGTCACGCAGGCGGGCGAGGAGCAGTTCCACCGCGTCGGTGGCCGCGCGGTCCAGTTGGAGGTCGACCGCCGTGAGCGGGGGCTCGCAGGTGCGGGCCCGCGGCCCGTCGTACCGGGTGACCACCATGACGTCGTCCGGGACCCTCCGGCCGCTGTCCCGGATCGCGCGGACGGCGCCCACCGCGAAGGCGTCCACGAGTGCGCACACGGCGTCGATCTCGGGGTGTTCCGCCAGCAGGGCCGCGCAGCGGTCGTAGCCGGCCTCTTCCCCGCCTTCCTCCGGGGCGGTGGCGACGAGGGGGGTCCAGCCGTACTCGGCGGCGGCGCGTTCGTACGCGGCGCGGGCGTCGACGGCGGAGTGACGGGTGCCGGCGCCGATGATGAGCGCCGGATGGCGGGCCCCCTGGCCGCGCAGGTGCTCCAGCAGCAGCTCGGCGACCAGGCCGCCGCGCAGGTCGACGTACGGGGCCTCCGTGCCCGGCTGCATCTCGCGGCCGAGCGCCACGTACGGCAGGCCCCGCTCACGCAGCTGCGCGACAGCCGCGTCGTCCTCCGCGGGCTCCACGACGATCGCGCCGTCGATGTCGAGGGAGTGCAGCGGGGACCCGGACTGGACGGGAGGCACCAGGACGAGCGCGTACCCGTGGAGCAGGGCGCGCTCGGCCGCGGCCGCGGCGACTTCCATGTAGAAGCCGAGCCGGGAGGGGCCGCCGGCCACCGCGAACGGCATCGACGAAGCGAGCGCGATGGCTTTCGCGTGGCCCTGGCGAAGGCGCTGCGCGCGCAGATTGGGCCGGTACCCGAGTTCGGCGGCCACCTGCTTGATGCGTTCGCGGGTCCGGGGGTCGACCTTGCCCAGCCCGTTCAGGGCATGGGACACGGTCGTCCGAGAAACCGAGGCGGCCAGGGCGACATCGGCAATCGTCGGCGGCCGCCTGCGGGAACCGGAGCCGGAACCGGGGCTGGACATCGGCAGGACGCTCCTCGATCGATCGATCGGTCACTCGCAACGCTGACGAGTGACGAGTGGCGAGTGATGGGTGACGGGTGACGGGTGACGGGTGACGGGTGATGAAGCCATCTTCGCCGACGCGCCCCCCGTCCTCCAGCCCCGCCAACACGCCCGGCCCGCCGCACCGTCGGCGCGGGGTCTTCCGGCGGGCGGGGTGTCAGTCGACGGCCTCCAGTCGGACACAGCAGCGGCCTTGGGCGGGGGCCAGGACCGCCGTGTAGGTGAGGTCGCCGATGCCCTTGAGCACTCCCCGCAGGAGGTGGAGGTTCATCCCGCAGACGGTCTCGGTGTGGCGGCGGGCCAGCTGCCGGAACGGGCAGTTGAGGAGGACGACGGCGTCGTCCTCGTGGCGCGGTTCGAACCCGCAGAGTTCCAGCAGCCCGGTCAGGTCGGCGTCGCCCTTGCCGGTGGCGCCGGCGAGGCCCATCTCCCTGCCCAGCTCGTCGGCCTCGCGGTGCAGCACGGCCCGCACCGGCTCACCCGTCGACTCGGACCGCTGAACGGCCCGCGCGAGCAGCTCGGCGGCGAGCTCGTAGCGCCGCGCGGGGACACTGACGGTGATCTCCCTGTCCGGGCGCCGGTAGAGCTTCGCCGGCCTGCCCGCGCCCGGGCCCGTACGGCCGCTGCGCCGCGCGTAGACCACGTCGAGCAGGGATGCCTCGGCGAGGCGGTCCAGGTGGAAGGCCGCCGTGCGCAGGGCCAGGCCCAGGGCCGACGCCGCCTCCTCGCGGCTGACCGGCTCTTCCTGGCGCACCACGTGCTCGTACAGCCGCCTTCGCGTCGGCTCGGCGAGCGCGGCGAGCGCCGCGACGTCGTGTGCTTCGTTCGCTCGGTCCACGCGCCCATTCTAAAACCAAAACTCATTGACGAAAGAGCGGGCGAGTGCTTCTATCGGAAGTGAAAGCTGTGTATAGAAGGAGGGCGTCATGCCGTTCCTGACTCACACCGCCCCCGCCGGCCGCTCCGGGCGGGCAGCCCTGGCAGACCCGGGCTACCAGGCCTTCCTGATCCTGCGCACCGGCTTCACGGTCGCCCCGATCCTGTTCGGACTGGACAAGTTCTTCAACCTGCTCGTGGACTGGCCGATCTACCTCGCGCCCTGGATCGACGACATCGTCCCGGGAAGCGCCCAGAGCGCCATGTACGCGGTGGGCGCGATCGAGATCGTCGCAGGCCTCGTCGTCGCCATCGCCCCCCGCTTCGGCGGCTGGCTGGTCGCCGCATGGCTGGCCGGCATCATCGTCAACCTGCTGAGCATCCCCGGCTACTACGACATCGCGCTCCGCGACTTCGGCCTGCTCCTCGCCGCCGTCGCCCTCGCTCGACTCGCCGCGGCCCATCGCTCGCCGCCCCGTTAGGGGGCACCGGCCTGCCGAGAGGGTCGTCCCGCAGTGCGGGACGACCCTCTCGTGTCGCCCGCAGACATCTGGACGGGCTCCGGCCCCGTTCGTGCCCCCGTGGTGCCGCGCACGCGTCGGCCCCTTCGGGATCCAGCAGTGCGTGATCATGAACCCCGGGATGCCTTCCGTCGGCCTTCCGCCCAGGGGCATCCTCTTCACGTGGGCATCAAGGCGTGCCGGCGGGTCCACCAAATCGCCTTGTGCGGAGCGCACTTGAGGTGCTCGCCTCCTGAGGGTTCGCGCCCCCAAGGGGGGTAATTCTCGCAACCGAACTCACTGTCCGGTGATTTCGGCATGCCCTTCCGGTCATTCGTCGTCTGATTGTCTGAGTTCACTGCGGAGTGCATCGATGATGGACATTGCTGGTCATGGCGTGCGGGATCTCCCTTCACGCGCGGTCGCGGTCGTCGGGATCGGCTGCCGGTTTCCGCAGGCGGACGGGCCGGGCGCGTTCTGGCGGCTGCTGCGCGGCGGCCGTGACGCGGTCACCGATCGGCCTGACGGCCGGGGTCCGGCGCGCGGTGGATTCCTCGATCGGGTGGACGGGTTCGATCCCGAGTTCTTCGGGATCTCGCGACGTGAGGCCGTGGCCATGGACCCGCAGCAGCGGCTGGCCCTCGAACTGGCCTGGGAGGCCCTCGAGGATGCCAGGACCTTGCCGGGCGACCTGGAGGGCAGCCGGACGGGCGTGTTCATGGGGGTGATCGCCGACGACTACGCGACGCTGCTGCACGGCCTGGGTCCCGACGCGGTGACCGGGCACACGCTGACCGGGTTGCAGCGCGGTGTGATCGCCAACCGGATCTCCCACGCGCTGGACCTGAACGGTCCGAGCATGGTGGTGGACACCGGGCAGTCGTCGTCGCTGGCCGCCGTACACCTGGCGTGCGCGAGCCTGCGGGACGGCGAGTCCGAGCTGGCCTTGGCCGGCGGGGTGAACCTCATGCTCGCGCCGCAGAGCACGCTGGTTCTGGAACGGGCCGGGACGCTGTCGGCGGACGGGCGCTGCTTCACCTTCGATGACCGCGCGAACGGCTACGTCCGGGGCGAGGGCGGCGGGGTCGTCGTCCTCAAGCTCCTGGAAGCCGCCGTCCGGGACGGCGACCGCATCCATGCCGTCATCCGCGGCAGCGCCCTGAACAACGACGGTGCGACCGAGACGCTGCCGACGCCCGGCCGTGCGTCGCAGGAGAGGGTGCTCCGCGCTGCCTGTACCGACGCGGGCGTCGAGCCGGGCGAGGTCCGGTACGTCGAGCTGCACGGGTCGGGGACGCGGGTCGGCGACCCGATCGAGGCCGCCGCGCTCGGTGCGACGTTCGGCTCGGCCCGCACCGAGGGCGCCCCGCTTCTGGTCGGGTCGGTGAAGACGAACATCGGTCATCTGGAGGGCGCGGCCGGGATCGCCGGCTTCATCAAGGCCGTCCTGTGCGTCAGCGAACGCGAACTCGTACCCAGCCTGAACCACTCCGAGCCCGGTGAGCGGATCCCGCTCGACGAGCTGCGTCTGCGGGTGAACACCGAGACCCGGTCCTGGCCGTCACTGGAGGGGCCGCTGGTCGCGGGAGTCAGCTCGTTCGGGATCGGCGGCACCAACTGCCATGTGATCCTCTCGGACTGGCAGGGCGCGGAGCGTGCCGCCGGCGAAGCCGATGCCGGGGCGCTGCCCTGGGTCCTGTCGGGGCGTGACGAACACGCACTGCGTGACCAGGTCGAACGGCTGCGCGTTCACGTCGAGGCGCGTCCGGAGCTCGGCGTGGCCTCGGTGGGCCGGTCGCTGGCCGTCACCCGCACCACGTTCGGACACCGCGCCGTCGTCGTCGCCGACGACCGGGACGCCTTCCTCGCCGAACTGGAGGGACGGTCGGCCGGCTGGCCGTCGGCGGCCGTGGTGGAAGGCCGTCACGAGGGGCCGCCCGTCCGGCCGGTCTTCGTCTTCCCCGGTCAGGGCTCGCAGTGGGCGGGCATGGCAGCGGAGCTGATCGAGACCTCCCCGGTCTTCGCCGACCGGATCGGCGCATGTTCCGACGCTCTGCGCCCGTACATGGACTGGTCGCTGACCGATGTCCTGCGCGGTGTCCCCGGTGCGCCGCCGCTGGAGGGCGACGAGGTGATCCAACCCGCTCTGTGGGCGGTGATGGTGTCGCTGGCCGCGCTGTGGCGCTCGGCCGGGGTGGAGCCCGCCGCCGTGGTGGCCCACTCGCAGGGCGAGATCGCCGCCGCCACCGCCATGGGCGCCCTGTCGCTCCAGGACGGCGCGCGGATCGTGGCCCTGCGCAGCAGGGTGCTGAACCGGATCGCGGGCCGTGGCGGGTTGCTGTCGGTGGAACTGCCTGCCGAACGGGTGGCGCGGGACCTCGCGGTGGTGGAGGGGTCGCTGTCCATCGCGGCGGTCAACGGCCCCGCGCACACGGTGGTCGCCGGTCCGGTCGCCGCGCTCGACGCGCTGGCCGCCCACTACGGGCAGGAGGTGCGGACCCGGCGGGTTCCGGTCGATTACGCCTCGCACAGCGCGGATGTCGAGGAACTGCGGGAGGAACTGCTCGGCGCGTTGGCCGGGATCGCCCCGCGCTCCATCGACGTGCCGTTCCACTCGACCGTCACCGCCGAACCGATCGACACCGCCGAGCTCGACGCTGAGTACTGGTTCCGCAACCTGCGCGAGCCGGTGCGGTTCGGACCGGCCGTCGAGGAACTGCTGGACTCGGGCCACTCGACGTTCCTGGAGGTCAGCCCGCATCCCGTGCTGGCGACGGGCATCCGGCAGGCGATCGACGCGCACGGCGGGGACGGCGCCGCGCTGAGCACGCTCCGGCGAGGCCAGGGCGACCGGCACCGGTTCCTCACGTCGGCGGCCGAGGCCTTCGTGCGCGGCGTCGCGGTGGACTGGGCCGCGCTGCTGCCCGGTTCGGCCGCGTCGGCCGACCTGCCGACCTACCCGTTCCAACGCCGCTCGTACTGGCCGTACGGGATGCCCGGGGCCACCGAGCTGGTGCCCGACGCGACCCCGACCCCGACCCCGACCCGGGCCGCGGACGGGCGATCGGTGCTGGAGCTGGTCCGCGGCCTCACGGCGGTCGTGC
Source organism: Streptomyces sp. NPDC059874 (assembly GCF_042731135.1). NCBI lineage: Bacteria > Bacillati > Actinomycetota > Actinomycetes > Kitasatosporales > Streptomycetaceae > Streptomyces > Streptomyces sp. NPDC059874. The sequence goes on along the minus strand of NZ_JBHWJY010000004.1, from coordinate 165,123 downwards.
TGGGCACCGGGTCGGCCGGCGACATCAAGCCCGGCCTGACGTTCCGGGAGATGGGCCTGGACTCGGCCATGACGCTCGAACTGCGCGACCGGCTGTCGACCGCGACGGGGCTGACCCTGGAGAGCACCCTCCTGTACGACCACCCGAGCCCGGCCGCCCTGGCCGCCGCGATCGGCGAGCTGAAGGCGCACGCGTCCACCGGTGGTTCCCCGGCGGCCGCGCGGGAGCGGACGTACCCCGACGACGCCAACGACGCCGACGACGCCGACGACCCCGTCGTCATCGTCGGCATGGCCTGCCGGTTCCCCGGCGGGGTGCGGTCGCCCGATGATCTGTGGAACCTGGTCGACACCGGAACCGACGCCATCGGCGGCTTCCCCGACGACCGCGGCTGGGACCTGGCGACGCTGCATCACCCGGACCCGGAACGGATCGGGACGTCCTACGTCCACCAGGGCGGCTTCGTGCGGGACGCCACGGACTTCGACGCGGAGTTCTTCGGGATCAGCCCGCGCGAAGCGCTCGCCATGGACCCGCAGCAACGGCTCCTCCTGGAAGTCGCGTGGGAGGCGCTGGAGCGCGCCGGGATCGACCCCGCGACGCTGGAGGGCAGCCGGACCGGCGTGTTCGCCGGGGCTATGCACTCCGGGTACGGGCCGAGCATGGAAGCGGCCGGGCACGGCGTCGCGGGACACCTGCTGACCGGCACCAGCGTGAGCGTGATCTCCGGGCGGATCGCCTACGTCCTCGGCCTGAACGGGCCCGCGCTGACCGTGGACACCGCGTGCTCGGCGTCGCTGGTCGCGTTGCACCAGGCGGTGCGGGCGCTGCGGGCCGGCGAATGCTCGCTCGCCCTGGCCGGCGGGGTCACGGTCATGGCGACCCCCGGCATGTTCGTGGAGCTCTCCCGCCAGCGGGTGCTGGCCGCCGACGGCCGCTGCAAGGCGTTCTCCGCCCAGGCGGACGGCACCGGGTGGGGCGAGGGCGCGGGCATGCTCGTCGTCGAACGGCTCTCGGACGCCCGCCGCCTCGGCCACCCCGTGCTGGCGGTCATCGCCGGCAGCGCCGTCAACTCCGACGGCGCCTCCAACGGCCTGTCCGCGCCGAGCGGCGTCGCCCAGCAGCGCGTCATCGGGGACGCCCTCGCCGATGCCGGGCTCACGCCGCGGCAGGTCGACGCCGTGGAGGCGCACGGGACCGGCACCACCCTCGGCGACCCGATCGAGGCCAACGCCCTGTTGGCCGCCTACGGGCGCGACCGGGACCGGCCGCTGTGGCTGGGGTCCCTCAAATCCAACATCGGGCACGCGCAGGCGGCGGCGGGCGTCGGCGGTGTCATCAAGATGGTCCAGGCCATCCGGAACGCGACCCTGCCCGCCACGCTGCACGTCGACGAGCCGTCCCCGTACGTGGACTGGGCGGCCGGGTCGGTGGCCCTGCTCGACCGGGCCCGCCCCTGGCCGGAGACCGGAGAGCCCCGGCGCGTCGGCGTTTCCTCGTTCGGGATCAGCGGGACCAACGCGCACGTGATCCTGGCGGAGCCGCCTGCCGAGGCCGAGGCCGAAGGCGAAGAGCCCGTGCGGCCGGCCGTGGTGCCGGTCGTCCTGTCGGCCCGGACGCCGGACGCACTGCGGGAGCAGGCCAGGATGCTGGCCGCCTCGCCGCTCGACCCCGTCGGCGCGGCGCCGGCCCTGACCGCCAGGACCTCCCTCGACGAGCGCGCCGTGGTGATCGCCCGTGACCGGGAGGAGGCCGACCGGGCCCTGGACGCACTGGCCCGCGACGAGGAGGCCCCCGGCGTCGTCACCGGCCGCGCCGGCGAGCCCGGCCGGACCGTTCTGGTCTTCCCCGGACAGGGCGGCCAGTGGCGGGGCATGGCATCGGCGCTCGCAGCCGAAAGCCCCGTCTTCGCCGCCCGTCTGGCGGAGTGCGAGCGCGCGCTCGCGCCGTACATCGACTGGTCGATGGCCGACGTACTGGACGGGGCGCCCCTGCTCGACCGGATCGACGTCGTGCAGCCCGCGCTGTGGGCCGTGATGGTGTCACTGGCCGAGCTGTGGAGGTCGGCCGGGGTCGTCCCGGACGCCGTGGTCGGTCACTCCCAGGGCGAGATCGCCGCCGCCGTCGTGGCCGGGGCACTCACCCTCGACGACGGAGCCCGCGCCATCGCGTTGCGCAGCAGCATGGCCGTTGCGCTGATGGGCAAGGGGGCGATGGCCGTGATCCCGCTGCCCGCGGAGCGGGTGCGGGAACGACTCGGCACGCTGAGCATCGCCGCGATCAACGGACCGGCCGGCACCGCCGTGGCCGGAGACCCGGACGAGATCGCCGAGTTGGTCGACACCTACCAGGCGGAGGGCGTCAACGCCCGCGTGATCCCCGCGGCCTTCGCCTCGCACTGCCCGGCGGTCGAACCGATCCGCGAGAAGCTCCTGGCCGAGCTGGCGCCGCTGTCCCCGCGCAGCGGCGAGATCGCGCTGATGTCCTCGGTCACCGCCGACTGGCAGGACGGCGACGCGCTCGACGCGTCCTACTGGTACCGGAACCTGCGGCACACCGTGCGCTTCCAGGAGGCGGTCGAAGCGCTCATCGCGTCCGGCCACACCACGTTCGTCGAGGTCGGCCCGCACCCGGTGCTGGTCGGCAACATCGGCCAGATCCTGGAGGAGGCCGGGGCCGACGGGATCGTCACCGGCTCGCTGCGCCGCGACCACGGGGACCTGCGCCGGTTCCTCACGTCCGCCGCCGAGGCCCACGTCCAGGGCCTGCCCATCGCCTGGGAACGGCTCACCGGGACGGCAGCCGGCCACGTCGACCTGCCCACCTACCCCTTCCAACGTCGTCGCCACTGGCTCACGGGCACGAACGGACCGTCCGGAACGGCCGACCTCGGCCAGGCTCCGGCCGACCATCCCCTGCTCGGCGCGGCCGTCGACCTCGGTGACGGCGAGACGGTGTTCACCGGGCGGCTGTCGACCCGCACCCACCCTTGGCTCGCCGACCACGCCCTCTCGGGGACGATCGTCGTCCCGGGTACCGCGCTCCTGGAGCTGGCCCTGCACGCGGGCGCGAAGGCCGGGACGGCGCGGATCGAGGAACTGACGGTCTCCACGCTCATGGAACTCCCGCAGGACGGAGCCGTCGACCTGCGCGTCCGAGTGGCCGGCGAGGACGCCAACGGGCTCCGCACCTGCCGGATATCGGGCCGCGCGACCGGCGGGGAGTGGATCGAGCACGCCACCGGCACGCTCGGCCCCGACACGGCCACGGCACCGGTCCCGGCGCCCATCCACTGGCCGCCCGCCGACGCCACCTCGGTACCGCCGGCCCGGATCCACGAAGACCTCGGCCTGCGCGGGTACGAGTACGGGCCGGTGTTCCAGGGGCTGTGTACCGCCTGGCGACAGGGTGGTGAGCAGTTCTCCGAGGCCGTCCTGCCCGAGCCGGAGGCCGCGAACGCCGGGGCCTACCGCCTGCACCCCGCCCTGCTCGACGCGTCCCTGCACGGCCTGATCTCCGATGCCGTGGGCCGCGAGGGGCAGTGCGTGCAGCCGCTGCGCTGGCGCGGGGTGTCCCTGTTCGGTACGGGTGGCCGCGCCTTCCTGCGGATCCACGCGGCGCCCGCCGTGGACGGAGGCCTCCCCCTGACCCTGCTCGACGCCTCGGGAGATCCGGCGGGGCTGGTCGAGTCACTGGAACTATGCCCGGTCGCCGCGGGCCGCCCGGCCGATCCCGCCACCGTGGCGCGCGGCTCCCTGTTCGCGCTCGACTGGCAACCGCAGGCCGAGCCGGCAGCCGGATCGCCGGCCGGGCAGGTTCCGGTCCCGTGGGACGCCCTCTGCCTGGACACGCTGCTCGCGGCGGCGGAGCCGCCCGAGCACGCCGTCGTACTGTGCCCGTCCGCGCCGGGCCGAGCCGACGAGGACGGAACCGACGCGGCGACGGCGGCCAGGGGCGCGGTCCACCGGACGCGGGACCTGCTCGCCCGCTGGCTCGCCGAAGACCGGCTCGCCGGGTCCCGCCTGGTGCTGGTCACCCGTGGCGCCGTCGCCGCCCGGCCCGGCGAGACCGTACGGGACCTCGCGCAGGCGGCGGTCTGGGGCCTGGTACGGACGGCACAGGTCGAGCACCCGGGCCGGTTCGCCCTGGTCGACCTCGCGCCCGACGCCCCCGACGCCGCCGAGGTACCGGCCGCGGCACTGGCGCCGGACGAGCACCAGGTGGCGGTCCGGGGCGGCGCCGTCCTGGTGCCCCGGCTCGTGTCCGCGGTGGGTGACCCGGAGCTCCGGCTCCCCGACGGGCCTGCCTGGCGGCTGGACATCCCCGAACGCGGCACCCTCAGCGCCCTGGAGGTCCGGCCCTGTCCCGAAGCCGCCGCAGAACCCGGCCCCGGCCAGGTCCGGATCGCGGTCCGTGCGGCAGGCCTCAACTTCCACGACGTCCTGGGCGCGCTCGACATGCACCCCGGCGACCCCGGCCCGCTCGGCCTGGAAGGCGCGGGCGTGGTCACCGCGACCGGGCCCGGTGTCACCGGTCTGACCACCGGCGACCGGGTGATGGGCCTGTTCCCCGCCGCGTTCGCCGCGGTGGCCCACGCCGACCATCGCACCCTCGTCAAGATCCCCGACGGCTGGTCGTTCACCCGGGCCGCCGCCGTGCCGGTCGCCCACATGACCGCTCTGCACGCCCTGATCGAGCTGGGAGGCGTGAGCGCGAGCGACCCCGTCCTGATCCATGCCGGGGCGGGCGGCGTCGGCATGGCAGCCGTCCAACTGGCCCGGCACCTGGGCGCGGAGGTCTACGCGACCGCGAGTCCCGCCAAGTGGCCCGCACTGCGTGCCCTCGGCGTCGACGACGACCACCTCGCCTCGTCCCGCGAGCCCGGATTCGGCGAACGCTTCGGGGCGGGTGGCCGGCGCATGGCGGTCGTCCTCAACTCGCTGACCGGCGAGCTCGTCGACGAGTCGCTGCGGCTGCTGCGTCCCGGCGGGCTCCTGGTCGAACTGGGCAGGACCGACCCGCGTGATCCCGCCGACGTGGCCGCCGCGCATCCCGGCGCGCGCTACCAGGCCTTCAACCTCCTCGAGTTGCCGCCCGAGCACCTCGGCGGCCTCCTGAACCGAACGGTCGAGCTGTTCGCCGCGGGCGCGTTCACCTGGCCCGCCGTCACCGACATGGACGTCCGGCGCGCACCCGAAGCCTTCGGGCTGCTGCGCCAGGGCACCCACGTCGGCAAGGTCGTGCTCACCGTCCCGCCGGTCCTCGACCCGGACGGAACCGTCCTGATCACCGGTGGGACCGGCGCCATCGGCCGGGCCATCGCCCGGCACCTGGTCACCGAACACGGCGCACGACGGCTCCTGCTGGCCGGACGCCGCGGCGGTGACGCGCCAGGAGCGGCCGAGTTGGCGTCCGACCTGAACGGGCTCGGCGCGGAGGTGGGGTTCGCGGCCGTGGACGTCGCCGACCGGGACGCCGTCGCCGCGATGATCGGAGCGGTCCCCGACCGGCACCCGCTGACCGCCGTGATCCACGCCGCGGGCGTGGTGGACGACGCGCCGATCACCTCGGTCACCCCCGACCAGATCGACCGGGTGATGCGCGCCAAGGCCGACGGGGCCTGGCACCTGCACGAGCTGACCGCGGGTCACCCGCTCACCGCGTTCGTCCTGATCTCCTCGATCATGGGGACGCTCGGCGGCGCCGGCCAGGGCGGCTACACCGCCGCCAACGCGTTCCTCGACGCGCTCGCCCGGCACCGCCGCTCGCGTGGCCTGCCCGCCCTCGCGCTGGCCTGGGGCCTGTGGGACGACCCGGACGGCATGATGGGCGCCCTCACCGACGCCGACCGCGCCCGCTTCGCCCGGGCCGGGCTCGTGGAGATGGCTCCCGAATACGGCCTGGCCCTGCTGGAGGCGGCACTGCCGTCACCGCACGCCGTCCTCGCTCCCGCCCGGCTCGACCGTGAGATCCTGCGCGACCTCGGAACGGAGCTCGCGCCGGTCCTTCGCGAGGTCGTGGCGGCCGCCGGAGCGGGGCGGCCCGGGAACGCCCCCGAACACCGGCGCCGCCGGCCGCTGCGGGACGAGCTGACCGGCCTGTCCGCCGGTGAACGCGCCGGGATCCTGGCCGACCTGATCCGGACCCACATGGCCGCCGTCCTGGGCTCCCGGCCCGAGGCGATCCCGGACGACAGGCCGTTCGGCGAGCTCGGGTTCGACTCGCTCACCTCGGTCGAGTTCCGCAACCGCCTGGGCGCGGCGACGGACCTCAAGCTCCCCCTCACCCTGCTGTTCGAGGCGCCGACGCTGCCCGAGCTCGTCGCGGTCCTGGACACCGGACTCGTACCGCCCGAGGAGACGCCGGCAGCCCCGGCAGCCCCGGCCGCCCCCGAGGACGCCTACAGGGACATCGAGGCGGACGTGTCGGCGCTCGTCGAAGCCGCGACCGCCGAGGAACTGCTCGACTTCATCGACCGCCAACTCAGCGGCAACTGACCCCCCTCACGAAGGACCGATCCGTCATGGAATCAGAAGCAGACGAGAAGCTGCTCGGGTACCTCAAGCGCCTCACCCTCGACCTGCACCAGGCGCGCGGGCGCCTGCGCGAGCTGGAGGAGGGGGACAGGGAGCCGATCGCGATCGTGGGCATGGCGTGCCGGTATCCGGGCGGGATCGACTCGCCCGCCGCCCTGTGGCGGCTGCTGGCCTCCGGCGGGGAGACCGTCGGCGCGTTCCCCCGTGACCGGGGCTGGGACGCCGACCTGTACGACCCCGAGAACGGCGGCCGGAGCCTGACCGGCTCCGGCGGCTTCCTCTACGACGCGGCGGACTTCGACGCGGGCTTCTTCGGCATCAGCCCGCGCGAGGCCCTCGCCATGGACCCGCAGCAGCGGCTGCTGCTGGAGACCGCCTGGCGGGCCTTCGAGGACGCCGGCATCGATCCGGAGTCGGTGCGTGACACCGAGACCGGCGTGTTCGCCGGACTGTCCTGCCAGGACTACGGGCTGGGGCGCGGCGACGTGCCCGAGGAGGCCGAGGGCTTCCTGACGACCGGCTCGGTGGGCAGCGCCGCCTCCGGCCGGATCTCGTACACGCTCGGCCTGCGCGGCCCGTCGATCACCGTGGAGACGGCCTGTTCGTCCTCGCTGGTCGCGCTGCACCTGGCCGTCCAGTCGCTGCGCCGCGGCGAGTGCGCGATGGCGCTGGCGGGCGGCGCGACGATCATGTCCACACCGCAGCTGTTCACCGAGTTCACCCGAATGGAGGGCCTGTCGCCGGACGGCCGGTGCCGTCCGTTCTCGGCCGCCGCAGGAGGCAGCGGACTCTCCGAGGGCGTGGGCGTGCTGCTGGTGGAACGGCTGTCGGACGCGAGGCGGCTCGGTCACCGTGTGCTGGCCGTGGTGCGCGGCAGCGCGGTGAACCAGGACGGCGCCAGCAACGGCTTCACCGCGCCGAGCGGCGCCGCGCAACAGCGGGTCATCGGGCAGGCGCTGAAGGACGCGCGACTGTCGCCCGGTGACATCCAGGTGGTGGAGGCGAGCAGCACCGGCACCGAGCTCGGCGACCCGATCGAGGCGCGCGCCCTGTTGGCCGCCTACGGGCGTGATCGGGACCGGCCGCTGCGACTCGGCTCGCTGAAGCCCAACGTCGGGCACTCCCAGGCGGCGGCGGGCGTCGCGGGGGTCATGAAGACCGTGCTGTCGATGCGGCACGGCATCCTCCCCGCCACCTTGTACGTGGACGAGCCCACCCCGCACGTCGACTGGTCGGCGGGCGCGGTCGAGCTCGTCGCCGAGGAGACCGCGTGGCCCGAGACGTCAGGTCCCAAACGCGCCGCGGTGTCCTCGCAAGGCATCAGCGGCACCAACGCACACGTGATCATCGAAGAAGCGCCGGCCATCCTCGAAGAGGCGCCGCCCGCCGAGCAGGACGGGCCCGCCGAGCAGGACGGGCCCGCCGAGCAGGACGGGCCCGCCGAGCAGGTCCGGCCCGCCGAGCAGGACGGGCCACGTCTGCTGACCCTGTCGGCCAAGACGCCGGCCGCGCTCGCCGAACTCACCGCGCGCTACGCCGACCTGCCGGCCGCCGGCGCCGACCTGCTCGCCGACGGCGATCCGCTCGCGTCGATCTGCCGGACCACGAGCCTCGGGCGCGCGCACTTCACGCACCGGCTTACTGCCGTCGCGTCCTCGTACGCCGAGCTGCGGGACCTCCTCACGCGGACGCGCCGGGACGAGACACCGCCGCCCGGCGTCCGCGTCGGCGCGCGGACCCCGGAAACCAGCCGGGGCCCGGTCTTCCTCTTCACGGGCCGTCCGGACCCGCGGTACGCCGACGCGGCCGCCACACTGGCCGAGGCCGAGCCGGTCTTCCGGAGCGCCCTGGACCGGTGCGCCGAGACGGCCGGCAGCCGACCCTCGCCGTTCGCCGTCGAGTACGCGCTCGCCGAGCTGTGGCGGTCGTGGGGCGTGGAGCCCGCCGCCGTCCTCGGCCACGGCGTCGGCGAGCTGGTGGCCGCGTGCGTCACGGGAACGATGAGCCTGGAGGACGCCCTGCGGGCGGCGGCCCAAACTCCGGGGGACGACGCCGCCCAGCCGGAACGTTTCACCGACCGGATCGCCGCGCTGCTGCGAGACGGACACCGGACCTTCGTGGAGATCGGGCGCGCCTCGCCGCTCCTCGACCAGGTCCGGACGACCGAAAGCGCCACGTTCCTGCCGTCGTTGCGCGAGGGAGAAGACGCCCGGCGCACTCTCCTCGACGGCCTCGGCGCGCTCTACACCCGAGGCGTCCGGATCGATTGGGCCCGGGTGCACGGCGAGCCCGTCGGGCCGCCCGCGCAACTGCCCGGATACCCGTTCCAGCGCGAGCGCTACTGGCTCTGGACGGGAGGCCCCGGCAGGGACCAAGCACCGGCTCACGGCGGGCCGTTGGTCGCGCAGGTGCGCCTCGTCGGCGCCGACGGCACGCCCGTGGCGCTCGCCGACGGCGTACGTCTGGAAGCGGTGCCCGGCCCGGCCGCGCCCGCCGCGGCCGAAACGGACGGGCGCGCCGCGCATGCGACGGGGAATCCCGCACCGGAGACCGAGAACGTCGCCGAGCTGGTGGTCGGCATCGTCGGGCGTGCGCGCGGTGCGGCCGTCGCCGGCGACGACCTGGACCGGTCGTTGCGCGGCCTGGGCGTCGACTCGCTGATCGCGATGGACATCCGGCAGACCCTCGCGCGGCGGCTCGGCGTCGAGCTGCCACTGCGCGACCTGCTGGACGGCCGGACCGTCAGCGAGATCACGCGGACCGTCCAGGCGGCCCGCGGCGGCGGCGCGGGCCGGGCCGAGGAGCCCGAGGTGACGCTGGTCGCCGACCCGGCGGCCCGCCACGAGCCGTTCCCGCTCACCGACCTCCAGCAGGCCTACCTGGTCGGCCGGACCGACGCCTTCGAGCTCGGCAACGTCTCCACCTCGTTCCTCGTCGAGGTCGACCTCGAGGAGACCGACCTCGACCGGCTCACCACCTCCTTCCGGCACCTCATCGAGCGGCACGACATGCTCCGCGCGGTCGTGTCCCGGGACGGGCACCAGCGGGTGCTCGCCGAGGTCCCCGACTTCTCGATCGCCACGGTCGACCTGCGGACGTGCGACGAAGCCGAACGGGCCCGCCGCTTGGCGGAGATCCACGAGGAGATGCGCAACCAGGTCTTCGACACCGAGGTCTGGCCGCTGTACGACGTACGCGCGACCCTGCTCGACGCGCACACGACCCGGCTGCACCTCAACTTCGACGCGCTGATCATCGACGGCCGGAGCTCCGGGCTGCTGTTCCGGGAGTGGGCGGAGGCCTACCGCTCCGGGAGGCCCGCGGAGCCCGCCCCGGCGGTCACCTACCGCGACTACGTGCTCGCCGCCGCCGCGACGGATGCCGCGCGCGAGAAGTCGCTCGCCTACTGGCAGGCACGCGTCGCCTCCCTCCCGCCCGCGCCGCACCTGCCGCTGCGACCGGGACCCGCGCCACGTCGGCCGGTGTTCACCCACCGCACGGCCCGGATCGACCCCGAGGCCTGGCAGCGCTTCGAACACAATGCCGCCGCGGCGGGCATCTCGCCCTCGGCCGCCCTGTGCACCGCGTACGCGCAGGTACTGGGCGCCTGGAGCGCCTCGCCGCGCTTCACGCTCAACCTGCTGGCGTTCAACCGGCGGCCACTGCACGAGGACGTCGGCAGGGTCATCGGAAACCTCAGCGCGACCACCCTGCTGGAAGTCGACGCCGCCCCCGGCGAGGACTTCACCTCGGGCGCCGCACGGTTGCAGAACCAGTTGCTGACCGACCTCGAACACGGGCACGTCAGCGGCGTCGAGGTGCTGCGCGAGCTGAACCGCACCCGGGGCGGGACCGGCCTGGCGAGCATGCCCGTGGTCTTCACCAGCACGCTCGGCTTCTCGGCGCGGGGCGACGGTGAGCGCGGCGGGCTCACGGCCCTGACCACGCTCGGCGCCTCCGGCCGGCCGGCGTCCTGTTCGGTGCGGACCCCGCAGGTGTGGCTCGACCACCAGGCCGTGGAGGAGGCCGGGGAACTGGTCCTCAACTGGGACGTGGTGGAGGAGATGTTCCCCGACGGCGTGGTCGACGGGATGTGGGAGGCCTACCTGGACCTGGTGCGGGACCTGTGCGGCGAGGGGGCGTGGCGCCGCCCGCCGTCCGTGCTCGCGCCGGTGGCCGACCTGGAGGTTCGGAAAGCAGCCAACGCCACGGACGCCCCGGTCCCCTCAGAACTGCTGCACGACGCGTTCCTGCGGCAGGTCGGGGCCCGGCCCGACGCGCCCGCCGTCATCACCGCCGCCCGGACGCTCAGCTACGGGGAGGTTGACCGCCGCTCCGACCGGATCGCCCGGTGGCTGATCGACCGCGGCGCCGGCCCGGGCGTGCTCGTCGGCATCGTGATGGACAAGAGCTGGGAGCAGGTCGTCGCGGCGTTGGGCATCCTCAAGGCCGGGGCCGCCTACGTGCCGGTCGACGCCGCCGTGCCCGGCCGCCGACTTCGGACGATCATGGAAACCGCAGGTATAGAGCTGGTGTTGACCCGGTCGGCGGTCGCTGACGGGCTCGACCTGCCGGCCGGAACCCGCTCGCTGCACGTCGACACCGAGCCGGAGGACACCGGCGCCGGCGGCCCCCTGCCGCCTTCCCCGGCCAAGCCCGACGATCTCGCCTACGTCATCTTCACCTCGGGTTCCACGGGGGTTCCGAAGGGCGTGATGATCGAGCACACCGGCGCGGTCAACACGATCCAGGACGTCAACGACCGGTACGGCGTGACCGCACGCGACCGCGTCCTGGCCCTGTCCGCGCTCAACTTCGACCTCTCGGTCTACGACGTGTTCGGCCTGCTCGCGGTCGGCGGAGCCGTGGTCCTGCCCGACGCGTCGGCTCAGCGTGAACCGGCCGCCTGGCTGGAACTGGTGGACCGGCACCGCGTGACGATCTGGAACAGCGTCCCCGCGCTGATGGAGATGTTCGTCGAACACGTGCGGGCCCTCGGCGCCCCGCCGTCGCTGCGCCTGGTCATGATGAGCGGCGACTGGATCCCCGTCACCCTCCCCGGAGCCATCGCCTCGATCCTGCCGAACGCGCGGATCCACAGCCTGGGCGGCGCGACCGAGGCGTCCATCTGGTCGATCCAGTACCCGATCACCCGCACGGACCCGGACTGGACGAGCGTCCCGTACGGCAGGCCGATGCGGAACCAGCGCTTCCATGTGCTGGACGAGGCGCTCCGGCCACGCCCGACCTGGGTCCCGGGCGACCTGTACATCGCCGGGGCCGGCCTGGCCCGCGGCTACCTCGGCGACGACGCGAAGACGCGGGCGGCGTTCATGCGCCACCCGGTGACGGGCGAGCGGCTCTACCGGACCGGTGACCTCGGCCGCTACCTGCCGGACGGCGACATCGAGTTCCTGGGGCGGGCGGACTCCCAGGTGAAGATCCAGGGGCATCGGATCGAGCTCGGCGAGGTCGAGGCCGCGCTGCTGCGCCGGTCGGACGTACGCGCGGCGGCCGCGGTGGCCGAGGGCGAACGGGGCGGCCCCAGGCGGCTCGTCGCGTACGCGGTGTCGGGTACCTCCGAGGCCGAGCTGCGCGCGGCGCTCGGCCGGGAACTGCCCGGCTACATGGTGCCCGCCCGCATCGTCCCGCTGGACGAGCTGCCGCTGACCGGCAACGGCAAGGTGGACCGCCACCTGCTGCCGTCGCCCGAGGAGACGGCCCCGCGCTCCGGCGAGACGGTCGCACCGCGCGACGCGACCGAACGGCTCCTCGCCGAGATCTGGGCCGAGTTCCTCGCGCCCGCCGGCGGGCCCGTCGGAGTCACCTCGAACTTCTTCGACCTCGGCGGCGACTCGATGCTCGCGGTGCGGATGATGACCCGGATCCGCCGGCGCACCGGCCGGTCGCTGCCGGTGGCCACGCTGCTCGCCCGGCCGACCGTCGAATCGCTCGCCGAGGTGCTGCGCAAGCCCGGCGACGAAGGCCGAGCGGCCCTGGTCGCCGTCCGGGACTCCGGAACCAGGCCACCATTGATCTTCGTCCACCCGGTCGGCGGCGACGTGCTCTGCTACGCCGGGCTCGGCGCCCTCCTGGACGACGACCAGCCGCTGCACGCCCTCCAGTACCCCGACCTCGAACCGGCGCCGCAGACGGTGGCCGACCTGGCCGCACACTACGCCGACGCGATCACCGAACGGTTCCCGGACGGCCCGTACCGGCTCGGCGGCTGGTCCATGGGCGGCGTGATCGCCCTGGAGATCGCCCGCCTGCTCGAAGGGCGGGGCAGGACGGTCGAGCTCGTCGCGGCCGTGGACCTGCTCGAACCGCCCGGCCGCGCCGAACCCGCCTCCGAAGCGGCGCTGTTGGCCCGGTTCGCCCGCGACCTGGCCGGCCTGGCGGGAAGCGATTGGAACCCCGATCCGGCCGAGTTCGAGCCCACGGGCGACCGGTCCCCGATCGAGGAGCTGCTGACGCGGGCCCGGCACGCCGCCGTCCTGCCGGACGACATCGACGCCGCCACCCTGGAACGGCTCGCGGGCCGGTTCCTGCGCCTCAGCCGCGCTCTGGCCGACCACGAGCCCGCCGCGTACCGGGGCAGGGTCCGGCTCCTGCGGGCCATGGACGGGGCCGCCGCCGCGACCACCCGGCAGTGGCTGGACCTCCTCGGCGACCAGGCCGAGAGCATCGACGTGCCCGGCGACCACCACAGCGTCATGCGCTCCCCGAACCTCCAGACGCTGGCAGCCGAGCTCGGCAAGGCCCTGGAGGACCTGTGATCCGAACCTGCGACCCGAACCCGCCGAACCCGCCGAACCTGTCGAACCCGTCGAACCACCGAACCAGGAGGACCGGATGACCACCATGGAACTGCCGACCCGGGCGGCCGAGACGGCCCTGACCGCCGCATGGGTCATGGACCGCGTACGGGCGTACGCCTCGGGCCTCCCGGCGCGTGCGCCGGAGATCGAGCGGCTGGGCCGGATTCCCGGAGACGTCCTCGACGGCCTCAAGGCCACCGGGCTGCTGCGCGCCGCCCTGCCACCGTCGCGGGGCGGTGTCGAGATGACCGTGCCGGAGATCACGCGGGCCGTCGACCTGCTGGCCGAGGGGGACGCCTCGGTCGCCTGGTGCGCGGCCGTGGCGCTGAACGCCGCGCTGGCCGTGGTCTCGCTGCCCGCCGAGGTGTTCACCGAGCTGTTCCCGGACCAGGACCTGATCACCGCGACGGCGCTGCCGCCGGCCGGGCGGACGGTCCGGCGGGACGGCGGCTACCTCCTGTCGGGCCGCTGGTCCTACGGCAGCGGGATCACCCACGCCGACCGGGTGATGGCCGGGTTCCAGACCCCGGAAGGCGCCCCGAGGGTCGCCGTCTTCGACGCCGCGCACGCGCGGGTGCTCGATACGTGGAACACCACCGGGCTGCGCGGCACCGGCTCCCACGACTTCGAGGTCACCGACCTGTTCGTCCCGGAACGGCACACGTTCGGGCTCGTACCCTCCGGCAGCCGGCAGGAGCCGCTCCACCTGCGCGCCGACAACCTCGCCCTCAAGATGGCGGGCGTGCCGCTGGGCATCGGCAGGTCCGCACTGAACACCGCGAGGGAGATCCTGGCCGCCAGGCGCACCGCGCTGCCCCGGCCGGGCGTCCCGGCCGACCTCGCGCACGCGGAGTCGCTGATCGGCGCGGCCGACGCCTACGTGTACTCCACGCTGGAGAGCGCCTGGGCCGCACAGGCGGCGGGCCTGGTTCCCGAACGCGGCACGGCCGCGCTGGCCCGCCGGTTCGCGCACCGGGCCTGCCGGGAGGCCGTCCAACTCCTGTACGACGCCGTGGGATCGGCTGCGGTCTACACCGAGCGCACCCCGCTCGACCGGTGCCTGCGCGACCTCATCACCGCGGGCAGCCACGTCGCGTCCTCGGAGAAGATCCTCGACGGGGTCGGCGACCTGCGGCTCGGCGGCGCCCCCGCCTCACCCCATCTCTGATGCCCCCTGGGCCCTGTCGTCGAATTCGCCGCCCTTCGGGCGACGACGGGAATGTGACGACAGGGCCTGGCCCGAATCCGCCGATGGAGGTCGGAACTTGTGATCGATGAGCTGCTCCCGCACTGGGTGGCGGCCGTGGAGACCCACGGTGACGACGAGGCCGACCGGGCCCCGCTCTACCCCGAGGAACAGGAGGTCGTGGCGCGGGCGGTGGACAAGCGCCGCCGTGAGTTCTCCGCGGTGCGCGCCTGCGCTCGTCGCGCCATGGCGAAGCTCGGCCTGCCGCCGGTCCCCGTGCTGCCCGGCGAGCGCGGCGCTCCCCGATGGCCGGAGGGCCTGATCGGCAGCATGACCCACTGCGACGGCTACCGCGCCGCCGCCCTGGTCCACGCCACCGACCTGGCTTCCCTGGGCATCGACGCCGAACCCCATCGGCCACTCCCCGACGGCATCCTGCCCGCCGTCGCACTGCCCGCCGAACGCGAGCGCCTGGCGCTGCTGGGCGCCCGGCGGCCCGAAGTCCACTGGGATCGAGTGCTGTTCAGCGCGAAGGAGTCCGTCTACAAGGCCTGGTACCCGCTGACCGGGAAGTGGCTGGACTTCGAGGAGGCGGACATCGAGATCCACATGCCGTCCGGAACCGCTTCGTACGGCCGCTTCCGCGCCGAGCTCCTCGTACCAGGACCGGTCGTGGGCGGCCGCCGCCTCGGACACTTCGAGGGAGTGTGGACGGTCGGCCGGGGTTTGATCGGCACCGCGGTGACGATTCCGCAGGTCTGCCCGTCTTCAACGGCCTGAAGGCCCGACCTCGGTCGGGTCGGAAGTCGGCGCAGCGCGGAGTGGGGGCGCGAGGGGGTGGAGTACGGCGGGCGCGCGGCCGGTGCACTGCCGTGTGCCGACGCGCGACCGGGTGCGCGCCGTTGTGACGGCCTTTTCGGTTCCCTAGCGTGCTGGACGCAGGTCCGGTCGGGGAAGCGTGGAGTCGCCGGCGGACTACACGAGGACTCACGGGGACTCAGGGGGGGCACATGCCGGGAACGGAGTCGACTCCGCATGACACGCCGGAGCAGCAGGAGCCGCGCACTCGGCCCAGGGGGCGGATCTTCCAGACCTCGACCATGACGGCCATGCTGGAAGGCGTCTACGAAGGCACGACGACCATCGCCGAACTCTGCCGCAGCGGAGACTTCGGCATCGGAACCTTCGACCGGCTCGACGGCGAAATGATCGTCCTCGACGGCCGGTGTTACCGGTTGCGCGCCGACGGGACCGCCGGCGAAGCCGACCCGGCCACGCGAACGCCCCTCGCGGCGGTCACCTATTTCCACGGCGAGTACGACTGGCGGATCACGGAGCCGGTGGACGCCGCAGGGCTGCGCACGGCGATCGACGACTGGCTCCCGAGCCCCAACCTGTTCTACGCGGTCCGCGTGGACGGACACTTCGACCACATGGTCACCCGCATGCTCCCCGAGCAGCACCGCCCCTACCCCCGGCTGATCGACGCGGTGGCGGGACAGATCATTGCCACGCACACCGACCTTCACGGGACGATCGTCGGTTTCCGAAGCCCCACCCACATGCTCGGGGTGGCCGCGGCCGGCTACCACCTGCACTTCCTCTCCGGCTGCCGCACCCGCGGGGGACACGCCTACGACTTCGTACTCCGCTCAGGGCGGGTGCGCGTCGACGTGGGGTACGAACTGTTCCTGCGCATGCCGCGCACCCATGACTTCCGCAGCGCGCGGCTCGGCCGGGGCGACATCGCAGGTGAGATCGAGGCGGTGCTCCAAGGCGGCCCGAGGCCGTAGGGGAGGGGGGAAGCCTCGGGAATCAGGTCGGCCGGCTCGCAGCGGCTCGTTCCTCACCGCCCATGTCGAGGAGAGGTCGCCGGCACCAGGCCCCGGGACAGGCGCTCGGGGTAGGCGATGTCGGGTCGGGTAGTCGGGTTCGGGGCCCGAGGCTGAACGGAGGGTACCGGTCGGTGCCCAGCACGCCGTACGCGGCTCGGCGCCGCGATCGGCCGAGCGCTGCCGCCGGCGACGGGCAGCCGTTTGACCTCGTACCTCCATCATCGCGGCCGCGCGTGCCAGGCTCCACTCGGGCCGTGCGGTGGTTCCGGGGGCGGCCATGACGGCGGGTCTTCGAGTCCGGCTGTGAGGACATTCCCGGTGAGTCGGAGGAGCATCGATTGCTGGGGGGCTTGTACGGCGCGCTACGCCGCCGTGGGCAAGAGGGGCGCACCTCGGCCGGCCGTGAGGAGGATGGCCATGATCGTCGACTGCGCACACTACCGAGACGGGCACCGGCAGCACGAGGGCGCGATGCCATTGGAGCAGGCTGCCGCACGCTGCAGGCAGGGCGGA
Source organism: Streptomyces sp. NPDC059874 (assembly GCF_042731135.1). Lineage (NCBI taxonomy): Bacteria > Bacillati > Actinomycetota > Actinomycetes > Kitasatosporales > Streptomycetaceae > Streptomyces > Streptomyces sp. NPDC059874. Next base: position 148,232 of record NZ_JBHWJY010000004.1, on the reverse strand, counting down.
TTCGTCTGGCTGGGCATCTTCGAACCGGGTCCCGAGGAGATGGCCCGGGTGCGCGAGATCTTCGGGCTGCACGAACTGGCCATCGAGGACGCCCGGACCTTCCACCTGCGGCCGAAGGCCGAGCAGTACGAGGACGGCACCGAGCTGATCATCCTGCGCACGGCACGCTACGACGACGAACGTGAGGAGATCGACACCGGAGAGATCAGCGTCTTCCTTGCCGAGCACTTCGTGATCACCGTTCGACAGGGCATCGCGAGCGAGCTGCACGGGGCCCGGAGCCGGCTCGAAGGCCGCCCCGAACTGCTCAAGACCGGCAGTGCCTCGACGCTGTGGGCGATCCTCGACCAGGTCGTCGACAGCTACGGTCCCGTCGTCGGGGAATTGGAACGCGACATCGAGCAGATCGAGGCCACCGTGTTCTCAGGGGCGGTCGCCCCGACCGAACGGATCTACTCCCTGCGACGCGAGGCCACGGACTTCTACCGCGCCGTACACCCGCTGCTCGCCGTACTCGGCCGAAGGCTGCAGCCGGGCAAGTCACCGTCCGCCCTCCTCCCTTACCTCCGCGACGTGCACGACCACCTGCTGCTGGTCAACGAGGAGGTCGCCGCCCAACGCGACCTCCTGACCACCGTGCTGGAAGCGAACATCGCGGTGATCTCCGTGCAGCAGAACGAGATCAACCTTCGACAGAGCGCCACGATGGAGCGGCTCACGATCCTCGCGAGCGTGTTCCTCCCTCTGTCCTTCGTGGTCGGGTTCTTCGGGCAGAACTTCGAGTGGCTCGTCAACCACATCAGCGGCTTCACGGCGTTCCTCGTCCTCACCGTCGTCGGACTGCTGCTGCCGTGCCTGATGCTCTACGTCTGGCTGCGCAGACGACACAGGCACCCCCCACCGCCGATGCCGAAGCCCGGCCCCGGAATAGGGTCGCGGTCGCCTTCGGGGCCCGCTACTCCTGGTACGTGACCCCCGCGGAGCCCGGTCCGCGCAGCAGCAGGACGGTGGAGTCGCCCGCCTCGATCCGCTCGATGTGCTCCCAGCCTCCGGTGAGCATGTCGATCTCCGGGTCGTCCAGGCAGATCCCGCGCAGCTGCGCGGGCTGCCGGTCGGCGTGCGGGGTGATCACGCACAGGATCCCCCCAGGGGCGAGCAGGGCGCCGAGTTCGGCCACGATCCGGGTGCGGTCGGGCAGGTGGGCCACGGCCCGCCGCATCGTGATGACCTGGTAGGTGTCGCCGTCACGGGCTCGGAGCGCGGTGATGCCCCCGGTCGTGACGTCGAGGCAGTGGTACGTGATCCCGGACGGCGAGGCGGCGGCCGCCCGTTCGAGCGCGGCCTCGGCGAAGTCGACCGCGTCGACCCGGTAGCCAAGACCCGCGAGGAGGCGGGCCACCTCGCCGGTCCCGCACGCCACCTCCAGCGCCCGGGCGTTCCCCACGCCGTCAGGCACCGCCAAGTGCTCACGGAGGACGGACTCCTCGGTGTCGGACAGCGGCTTGAAGTCCCGACCGGCGGCGTAGTGGGCGTGCCAGTCCCGCGCGGCGCTCATGACCGGCCTCCCGCGACCGCGCCGCCGCGCGGAGGCGCGGGCATGGCCCGCAGTGTTCGGACGGCGTGCATCATCCCCGCTGTCGCGTTCACCGCGGCGACGGCCATGAGCCGGCCCATGCCCAGCACCCCGAAAGCGGCGCCGAGCGGCAGGGACAGCACCGCGGCGGCGCTCACCAGGTCACCGCAGATCATCACCGGCCGCTTCGGCCTGCGCTCGGCGATCACCCCCGCGTGCAAGGCGAACAGCAGCGGGGGCGACTGTCCGACCACCGCCGGCAGCGCGACTTGGCAGGTGGAGGCCTCCAGTTCGACGACCGCCAAGAGCGGGATGACCACGACGCTGAGGGACGATCCCGTGACCGAAGCCGCTTCACCCGCGAGGTACAGGCGGAACGCCCGGTGGCGCCACAGCGATGACGCCGCCGCTGTCGGATCCTGCGACGAAGACCCGGAATCAGGCAAGGTGCTCACGCGACCTCTCCGCTCCCGGCGCGTCCGAGGAGAAGGCGGCGGTGCTGTAGAGGGTGCCCGCGACGTACTGGTCGAGTACGGCGTGGGCCAGCGGGTGGCAGTCGGCCGGAAGACCGCCGGGATCCGCCCACACCACCTCGCTGTGCAGGTCGGGTGAGGCGTTGCGGGGCTCCCCGGCCCACCGTTGTGCGCTGAAGATGCCGCACAGCCGGCCCGCTCCCTGCTCGGAGCGGTAGTGCAGGAGGCCCGCGAACTCGATGTCCTGCGGCTCCACACGGATGCCGAGGCTCCGGAGAGCCTCGCGGCGCACCGCCGCGTCCAGCCATTCGGCTGCCTGGAGACGACCCCCGACGAGGGCCAGCCGGCCCCGGTCGCCGCCGGAGGCGCGGCGTACCAGGGCGGTCCTCCCGTCGGGGCGAAGGGCGAGCAGTACCACCTTCGTGAGGGGCCGGTAGCCCGGGCCGTGGGGGACCGGTGCAGCGGTGTGTCGTTCGACTGGGGCGGGGGCTGTGCGGGGGCTGAGCGTTGTCGGCAAAGGTCCTCCCAGATTGACGCGGAACCGATCGGTGCTCGAACAACCCGCCACCCCCGGGTGTCGTAACGGCCCCGGGAGGGCGAAAACTTCGAACGCGATTGCGGGCCCGTCGTCCAACCCAGTCCCTTCGGGCGGGGGCGCTTTTGAACTCACACGTTCGAGTGGCTACGGCGGCGCCGACACCCGATCAGGGACTTGCGCGGCAGTCCCTGCCCCTCAACATCCGAACCTACTACCCGCGGTGCTCGGGGTGCATGGTCAGGCAGAGTGCCCAGACGTCGGAGTAGGTGTTGGGTGAGGGCGATCCCCCGGCGTGGATGGCGGCTGTCCAGTACGGTACCGCCAGAACGAGTAGGGTGGCCGGGATCAGCACCTTCCCCAGGACGGGACGGCGCAGGGACTTCTTGTTCATCGGATTCTGTCTTCTGGTGTCAACGCGCGGCGGACGTCGCATGAGAGCGAGCGTCGTTCGGATGCGGCGTTGTGCGGGCGGTTCGGTGGCGCGGGTGACTCAGACGCCGTCGTCGGCGCAGAGCGCCCAGACGTCGGTGCGGTTGTTCGTCGAGGACACGCCGCCGGTGTGGGCGAAGGTCGTCCAGGACGCCGCCGTAGTGGCCCCGTCGCTCACGGGATTGCCGCTGGAGTCGCTGGGGTGGCTGCCGTTGAGGTGGTCGCCGCCCGAGCCGGGTCCGGTGAAATCGGTGGTGGTCACGTTGCCCCCGCTGATGGCGGCGCCCCCCGCTGACCAGCTTCCCGTCCCCGCCACCGCAGGTGACCGTCGCCTTCTGGCCCGTGCTGCCGGTGTTCGGGCCGTTCACCTCGCTGAAGCGGACCTTCACGGTGGCGCCGCTGACATTGATGCCGCTGCCACTGCAGCTCGCATAGGCGAAAGTCTGGTTGGCGGCGTTGTTGTTGTTGTCCCATCCGACGGCGCTCCAGGAGTCGGGGTTGGTCTCTCCGTCGGCCGCGGCCTTCTGACCGTAGTTGTGCGCGCTGTTGTTGAAGGTGGGGAAGCTCGCGATCGTCTTGTACGAGCCGGTGTTGCCCGGCGTGACCAGTGCGCCGCCACCGAGCAGGCGCGTGTTGGCCGGGCAGGTCGCGGTCACGAGGCCCACGGTCACCCGGTGGTGGGCGCGCTGACCTTGTTCATGACGACCTGGGTGTGGTTGATCAGGCTGCTCGTGAAGCACATCGCGTAAGGGGTGGTGGAGAAGGAGGAGTTGATCTGTCCGCCGCTTCCGCCCTTGGCGATCCAGTACGTGACGCCGGTGCCGACGACGCCGGTCGAGCCGGTGTACTCGGTGGAACCGTCGGAGCTGGGCTCGGTGCCGAGCACGCGGTTGCCGTTCACTCCGCCGCCCGTGCCGATGGCCTGGTTGATCCCGCCGCCGGAGATGAGACCGCCGGCGCAGTGGGCGTTGGTCGAGATCGAAGAGCTGGTTGTAGTGGGTCCGAGCGTGGCCCCAGGGGTCTTGACGGTGACGCTCACGGTGTTGGCGTACGCCGTTGCAGGCGTCGCCAAGCCCAGCGCCGCGGCCAGGACCAGCGCCCGTCCCAGGGCAGGGAGCCGTAGCGGATTTCTCGTCATCGGATTCCATCTTTCTGATGGTTGGCACGGCGACCGCGGAACGCCGTACAGGAGGAAGGTGATGGGCCGAGGCCGACGCCTTGTTCGTCGACGGGTCGGTCGGCGTGGGTGGGCGGGGTCCGGCCCTCTCGGCAGTGCGCGCTTACCTGGGTGACCAGGGACGAAGAGTCCGCGCGCTCCCGCAGCGAGGTCACTTGTGCGTACGCAAATCAGCACTGTAGTAACAGCATCAGATCGCATCTACGGCTGTTCTCATTGATTCACCTAGCAGATGCGCAAACTGAGGCCCTGCTCGGCAGTGCTCGTCGGGCTCGCTCGTTCGTGTTCCGGGCAAGCAGAACGCCAACCGACCTCGTCCTTGGGCTGTGCGGGTGTAGGTCTGTGTGGTGAGATGCCGACATGGAGGCTGTGCTGGCCAGCTTGATCGCCGTCTCGGGAACCCTGTTGGGTTCGCTCCTCACCTTTGCCGTCCAGCGCCGCACGAATGCGCAAGCCGAGGTCTTCGCCCGTTCCCAGCAGCTACGACAGGAACGGTTGACGACCTACAGTGCCTACGCGGGAGCCGTCACCGCACTCAAGCAAGCCACCGTCGCCCTCTGGTTCTGTCTGCGGGAAGCCCCCGACAGCCCCGAGACGCGACACGCCTTCACAGAGTGCGACCGACTCGGCGCCGCCACGGAGAACGCCCAGTTCCAAGTCCGTCTCCTCGCCGAAGACTCCACGCTCGTCGCTCTTGCCGCCTCGGCCCTCGATGCCATCGCTCCGATACGCACGGCATCCACCAGCACCGAACTGGCCAACCGCGAGCAAGACCTACAGGACGCCCTCAACGCCTTCATCACCGCGGCCACTGCCCAAATCCATTGATCAGGGGACCGGTGCGCTTCGCCCGCAGCGGCCCCCGGAAAACCACGGGCCGCTCCGCCACGCCGCCCGCTACGATCGGGCCCCTCACCTTGATCACGGCGGTCCGACGGAGGCACCGATGGCACAGGCCCCCGAGCGGACCCCCGCCCACCCCGAACGGCTCGAGCGGGGACACCCGTTCCGCCAGTGGAAGACCTGGCGCATACCCGGCACCGAGCTGACCCTCACCGGGTACTCACGCGCGAACGACAAGACGTTCTTCCACATTCCCGAGCTGCGCTGCGCCCTCGACGCCGGCCTCGCGGAAGGCCGTCAGCCGGAGACCGTCTTCCTCACCCACACCCACCACGACCATTCCAAGGACCTCGACCACCTGGCCGCCAGGCCCGCCGGCGTCGACATCCACCTGCCCGCGCCCGCCGTTCCGTACGTGGAGCGCTTCCTGCGGGCCTCCGCCGAACTCAACCACGGCACGGCCTACGACCCGGCCCTCGCCGCGAACTGCCGGCTGTACGGGGTGCGCGGCGGCGACGAGTTCACCTTCGGCCGCCGCGGACACCACGTACGGGTGGTGGAGTGCGCGCACAAGGTGCCGTGCGTGGGCTACGCGTTCTCCGAGCGCCGCAGGGAACTGCTGCCCGAGTACGAGGAGCTGCGCCGCTCCCTCGCCGCACAGGGCCGGGGCGGCGCCGAGTTCGGGCGCATCCTCGCGCAGCGCCGCAAGGAGGGCGCCGAGGTGGAACACGAGGTGCTGAGGCCGCTGTTCGCGTTCCTCGGCGACACCCACGTGAGCGTCTTCGAGGACAACCCGTGGCTCTTCGCCTACCCGGTGATCATCACCGAGTGCACCTACCTCGACGACGCCGAACTCGACCGGGCCGACCGGGTCGGGCACACCGTGTGGAGCCGGCTGCGCCCCGTCGTCGAGGCCCACCCGGACACCCTCTTCGTCCTCACCCACTTCAGCCTGCGCCACTCGGACCGGGACGTCCTCGCCTTCTTCGGCGACGCGCGCCCCGACAACGTGCTGCTGTGGGCGCACCCCGACAGCCGGCTGCCCGAACAGCACCAGCACGGCGGCGGTCGGCATGGCGGCTGACAGCGGCTGGTCGCCGTACCCCAAGATCCCCTCCCGGGCCCGGCTGGGCGAGGCGCGGGCGGCCCGGGAGTGGGTCGCGCTGGAGAAGGTCCACGGGGCGAACTTCGCCGTCGTGTGCGACCGGGCCGGAGTCCGCCCGGCCAAGCGCCGCGAACTGCTCGGCGAGAGCGGCCTCGACGACTTCTTCGGCGTGGGACGGATCTGGCCGGCCCTGGCCGTCGCCGCGGACCGCTGCGCCGCCGCCCTGCGCCGCGCGTACGGCACCGACCCTTCGGCGCCGGTCACGGTCTACGGCGAACTGGCCGGCGGGCGCTACCCGCACCCCGACGTGCCTCCCTCGCCCGGAACGGAGCCGGTGCAGACCGGCGTCTGGTACGCGCCGGGGCTGCTCTGGCTGCCGTTCGACGCCACGGTCGAGACGGCCGGTGGCGGGACCCGCTGGGTCGGCGACCGGGCGCTGCGGGAGGCCGCCGACGCCGCGGGCCTGCACTGCGCCCCGCTGATCGCGCGTGGCACGCTCGCCCAGGTGCAGGAGCGGCCGCCGGTGTTCCCGACCCGGGTACCGGCTCTGCTGGGCCTGCCCGAACTGCCCGGAAACCTCGCGGAGGGGCTCGTGGTCAAGCCCGCCGAGGCGTGGGAGACCCCCGACGGCGCCGGTACCGGCCCGGCGGCCGCCCGCCCGGTGGCCAAGTTCAAGCAGCCAGCCTTCGCCGAGGACGAGCGCTTCGACGGCTCGCGCCCCTATCGGGCGCCCGCCGAAGGCGCGGCGGGGGTGCCCGGCTGGCTCCTCGGCCAGGTCGCCGCGCTGCTCACCCCGGCCCGGGCCGCGGCAGCCGTCAGCAAGCTGGGCCCGCGCACCCCGGCCGAGGAGGTGGCCGCCGAGATCGCCCGGGACGCGGTCGAGGAGGCCGCCGAGGCCCTCGGCGGCCTCGACGACGGCCTCGCCCCGGCCCTGGAGCGGGCGCTGCGCGCCGGCGCGCTCGCGCTCGCCCGCTTCGACGCGGCCGACCGCCGGGCCCCGTGATTCAGAGCCCGGCCAGCGCGTCGCGCAGCCGTCGGGCCTCCTTGAGCAGGCGGGACGAACCCGGACGCTGGGCCAGAGCGGTCACCTCGGGCAGTTCACCGCGCGCACCCGACAGCCGCGCGGAGTCCGCCGCGACGGCCAGCAGAGCCCCGTGCGCATGCGGCCGGGTAGCGGCGAGGAGGCCCGGGAGTCCGGCGGCCAGCACCGCCCAGACCGGGGCCGCGCCCTGCGGGGCGGTGGCCGCCGCCCGCAGCGACTCGGTCACCAGGGCGACCTTCAGCGTGCCCAGCCCCACGAGTTCGGCGAGTTCCCGGCCCAGCAGCTCCCCGTCCAGCCTGCCCCGCGCGGCCAGCAGGAGCAGCGCCCGTACGGCGGCCTCCCGGTCCTCCTCGGGAGCCGAGGCGAGCCCGTAGGCGACGGCGAGGTGGACGGCCGGTCCGGCAGGGCCGTCGGCCGCGGCGAGTGCCTCCAGGAAGGCGGGCGCGCCGCGGCCGCCGTCCTGGTCGGCCGCCGACGCGACCCCCGTCAGCAGCCGGGCCGCGGCGATCTCCGGGTGCCAGGGCAGGGCCGCGACCGTGTGCGCGTCCCGGAAGTCCGGCAGGGACCAGTGCGGGCAGGAGATGGCCGGCTCGAACTTCCGGAACAGCGACCAGAACTGCCGGGGGAACGCACCGCGGCCCTCGATCGCCTGGTGCCCCACCAGGATCCGGCGGCCGGCGCGTGCTCCCCGGCGCCTGCTGGGACGTTCGGGCGCACCGGACTCGCGCTCCCGCCACCCCGCCCGCTGCGGGAGCCCGCCCTGCCGCAGCCAGTCGGCCACCCGGGGCCCCTCCGCCGAATCCAACTTCTCGGCGGCGCGCACGGCTTCGGCGTCGACCGGGCCGCCGCAGCGCAGCAGCGCCTGCCCCAGGTCCGCCGGGCCGGGCCGGACACCGAGGCGCGCGTACTCCGCGAGCCGTTCGACCAGATGGCGCGGCTCCACCGCTCCGGTCGGCCCGCTCGGCGCGGACAGCGGGAACGGGACGGGGTCGCCGGCCCGCAGCCGTGCTTGGAGTTCGTCCACGCGCGCCCCCGCGATGTAGTCGAGCGCCACGTGCTGGCACAGTTCGAGCCAGCCCGCCCCGGCGTTCTCCCAGGACTCCTCGGCCCGTACGGGCTCCACCGCGGCACCGACGATGCCCGCGAGGCACGCCACCCGCCGATTCGGCCGTACCGCGAACTCGCGCGGGACGGACCCCAGCGCGGCGGCGAGCGCCTCCCGGTCCCGGTAGGCGTGCACCACCACGGCGCTGAGCAGCCGTTCGAACGTCTCCACGCCCGGGTCGCGGCGGTCGGCCAGCACGGCCGCGACCTCGTCGGCGAGCGCACCGGGTGACGGTGCGGCGTATTCCCCCTCGATCATGGACCGCAGGCTAGACGGTCCCACTGACAGCGCCGCTGCCGGCCGGCGCGGGGATCGTTCAGCGCCGGGTGGTCACCGTCGCGGTGAAGCCGCAGCCGGCGTGCTGGAGGTCGGTGAAGAAATCGGGGCCGCGACCCGCGCGCCCGCGTCGCACGTGCCGGACCCCGGCCCACTCACCGCCAGGCGGGAGATCGTCACGGACGCCGCGTTGTCGAGGGAGACGATCGGTTGAGTCCGTCGGAGCCCGTCACCAGGTGCTCGGGAGCGAGGATGGTCGTCTTCCCGGCCCCCGCCCCCGTGATGGTGAGGTCCTTGCGGATCACCACCTGCTCCCGGTAGACGCCCGGGCGGATGGCGATGCGATCCCCGGGGGTCCGCGGCGTCGACGGCGGACTGGACGGTCGGGTAGGCAGCCGAGGAAGGAACGGCCGGCTGCGCGTGGCCGCTCGGCGCCGTGGGACACGTGGCGACACGGCGGGAACAGCCGTCGCACGGGGCCACCCGAACACAGGCCAGGCGGAATGAACGGGGGCCGTGCCGCACGGTGGGCCGACCGGAGCAGCGGGACCACACGCCCGGTCACATCCGTCCGGGGCCTGTCTCTTTGGCCAAGGGAATCCGAATCGGGGCTGCGTTGGATCGGGGAGCCGGGCAGCATGAGGGTGTGGCTGATCTTCTGTGGGATGACGTGCGCTGTTTCTTCGACCCGGACTTGATGGGTTCGTTGCCGGACGTGCGTGTCCCGGATTGTTCGGTGGAGGACTGGCAGGCGGTTCTCGATCTCGTCGAGGCGAGGGGCTGGACGTGCCGGTACTCCGAGGGAGCGACGGTGCTCCCGGTGCCTCGGGCGGAGACCGTGCTGTCCCGTCCGGCGGACGCCGAGTGCCCGGACCTGCGGGTCTGGCCGATTCCAGAGGTTCTGGCGATCTTCCGCTTCAATGACGACGAGGTTCCAGGCCGACCGGGTCGTCCTCCTGGCCGAGCCGCTGGTCATGTGACCGCGGGTTCCGCCGCGGAGCATCGCGCGAAGAGGCGGTCGGCCCGGCGCGGTCGACGCGAATTCGTCATCGCTGCTTCCAGTCGTAATGCTGCTCCGACACGTCGAGCCTGTCGAGCCACGGGTGGGTCCCGCAGGTGCTGATGATGGATCTGGCGAGTCAGATCCTTTCGGCGGGCTGGAGCATCGGCAGGACGGCGTCCAGGTCCGTCCCGCCACGGCGTATCGGGTCCGGGCCGGCATCAGATGTCGTGCACGCCCAGGTGCAGGTACGCGCCGGGGGCCCAGGGCCGCAGGGCGCCGGGCGGGTCTGCGGCCCACCACTCCCGCCCCGCCGGGACTTCCTGCACGACATGCTGGTCCTCACGTGCGAGAGAAGGCCGCAGCCGACTGAGCAGGGCTTCCAGCTCTGGATACAACTCGCAATGGGACGCGTTCATCCGTTGTCACCTTGCATCTTCTGATCGATCGCCTGCCACACGATGTCGCGTGTCACCGGGAGTTCCGTGAAGCGGATGCCGGTGGCGTCCCGCAAGGCGTTGGTGAAGGCCGGGGCCACGGGGTTGAAGGGGCTCTCGGACATGGACTTGGCTCCGAGCGGGCCGATCGAGTCCGACGTCTCCGTGGAGTGCACCTCGGTGCGCGGGACGTCCGCGTACTGCGGCAGCCGGTGGCGGCGGAACGCCGCCGTCGTGACCTCGCCGCGCTCGTCGATCCGCACGGTTTCGAACAGGGTCGCGCCGAGCGCCTGCGCCACGCCGCCCTCCACCTGGCCGAGGCACTGCATCGGGTTCATCACCTTGCCGGCGTCCGCCGAGTGCACGCTGCGCAGGATCTTCATCTCGCCGGTGCCGGGGTCCACGGCCAGCCGGAACCACTGGGCGTTGAACGCCACCGAGCGCGGGGTGCCGTCGAAGTGCTCCTCGGCGCTGATCTCGCTCGCCGCCCCCGAGGCGTGGGCCGCCTCGTACAGCTCCTTGAGGGTGACCAGCCGGCCCGCGCAGTCGAAGGACTCGGGGCCGAGCAGGCACAGGTGCCGGGCGACGCCCGTGTACTCGGCGGCGAAGGTCTTCATGCGCTCGGCGAGGGAGGTCGCGGCGAGCAGCACCGCCTTGCCCGCCACCACCGTGCCGGCCGACCCGAAGGCGCCGGTGTCGTGCCGGACCACGTCGGTGTCGGACTGGCGGACGGTCAGCCGCTCCGCGGTGGTGTTCAGCGCGTCCCCGGCGAGCTGCTTGTGGACGGTGGTGGTGCCGTTGCCGAACTCGGCGGTGCCGACCGCGATGTCGTACGTGCCGTCCCGGAGCAGGGTGATGGTGGCGTCGGCGTAGTGCCCGCGGGGCGGGCTCGTGGCGATCATCGACACGGCGGTGCCCTGGCCGGTCACCCAGCCCGGTGGTACCTCCTCGTGGCTGGTGTCCTCGGCGATCGCCTTGCGCACCACGGCCAGGCACTCGGCCAGCCCGTAGCCGGCGATGAACAGGTCGTCGTCGTGGCCGATCGGCGTGTGCATGTGGTCGAGCGGACCGATGATGTTCTTCTCGCGGAACTCCAGGGGGTCCATGCCGAGGCGCCGCGCCACCTCGTCCATCGCCGACTCCAGGGCGAAGGTGGTCTGGCCCAGCCCGTAGCCTCGGAAGGCGCCCGACGGGACGACGTTGGTGTAGACGGAGTAGGCCTCGACCTTCTTGTGCGGGGCGTTGTAGATGACGAAGGACTCGCCGGCGCTGTGGAACATCACGCCGGGCCCGTGGTTGCCGTACGCGCCGGTGTTGGCCACGATGCGCATGTCGATGGCCGTGAGGGTGCCGTCCGCGCGGGCGCCGAGCTTGATCCGGACCGTGAACGGGTGCCGCGTGCCGGCGCCGTGGAACTGTTCGGCGCGGGTGAACTCCAGCTTCACCGGACGGTTCAACTCCATCGCGGCCAGGACCACGATGTCCTCGGTGAACATCTCCTGCTTGCCGCCGAAGCCGCCGCCGACCCGGCCCGCGACCACTCGGATCTCGTCCTCGCCGAGCCCGTACAGCGCGCACAGGGCCCGCCGGGTCAGGAACGGGGTCTGGGTGGAGGAGCGGACGGTGATCCGCTCGCCGGTGCCGTCCTCCTTCGGCTCGAAGTACGCGACGCAGCCATGGGTTTCGAAGCTGGCGTGCTGGAGGCGCTGGGTCCGATACGTCTCCTCGTAGACCACCGCGGCCTCGGCGAAGCCCTGCTCCACGTCGCCGATCTCGCCGTGTACCTCGCCGGCCACGTTGTTCTCGACGCGGGCGATACGCGCCTCGGGCCCCTTGCCCGCGTGGATGACGGGCGCGCCGGGCGCCATGGCCTCCTCCGGGTCGATGACGTACGGGAGTTCCTCGACTGCTGACCGATCACGAGACGGGCTTCGCCCGCACGGTGGTCCTCGGTGACGATCCCCGCCGGCACCGGCACCGGCACCGGCACCGGCACCGGCTCGTCGAGGACCTCGGAGGTGTGCTCACCGACAGCCGGGAGGTGTTCCGGCGCCACGAGAACATCACCGGCAGGCGGTTGCACGCCGAAGTCCGAGACCTGGCCCACAAGGCCGGTTGGTGCCTGGGCTCGTGGCACGTGGGCCGTCTCACGAGCACCTCGATCACGGACGCACCCGACGCGATGCCGGAGGAGGAGCTGATCGCCTTCGACAACAGCAGGCCCCTGCGCCGCAACGACCAGGCGGGGTTCCCGGCCCACTGGGTGATGGAGATACACCTCCTCGACGAGCACGGTGGGTACGGCGGAATGCTCAAGCAACTGCTCGACCTCGCCTGAGTACGCGCTGCCCCGCATCGACCTGTCCCGTCCGGACGCTCGCGGGTCAGTGCGTACGGACGGCGTGGGCGAGGAAGTGCTGTGCGGCGTCGTCGTAGACCGCGAGTCGCCGGCCCGTGGCGTCGAGTGCCGGCCGCAGGTTGGGTTCGGCGAGTGGCTCATCGGGGCTGAGCGGGCGGCCGTGGCGGGCGGCCCGCTCGGCGCGGCCCGAAGGGTGGAAGAGGAGGAGAGTGCCGTCGGCCGCGCTGACGCGCGCCCATTCGCGCAACGCCCTGCGCGGGTGGGGCAGATGGTCGATGAGCCCGGCCCCGAAGATGCCGTGGACCGACGCCGAGGGGAGGGGGAGGCGGGCGCAGTCCGCCAGGAGTAGGTGACCGGAGTCGGTGCACCCGATGCGGGCGGCCGCGGTGAGCATGGTGTGGGTGACGTCGACCCCGAGGACCGTGCCCTCGCCACCGACCTGCGCACGCAGGGCGGGCATGGCCCGTCCGGTGCCGCAGCCCAGGTCCAGCGCGGTCTGGCCGCGCCGCAGTTCCATCCCGGCGACCGCGGCGTCGTAGGCGGGGGTCTGGTAGGCGAAGCGGTCCTCCCACGCGCCGGCACGCTGCGTGAAGAAGGCGCGGGTGGCCGTGTGTTCGGCCCGTGCTGCCACCAGCGCGGCGAACCGTGCCGGCAGTCGGTACTCCCAAGCGCGCAGGGCGGCGCGCGTCTCCCCGTCCACGGCTGTGGCCTCGGGTTCGAGCTGGAACCACAGGCCCCAGGCACTGCCGCCGATGCGAAACGCCTGCGCGGAGGAACGGTCGTCGCAGGCCAGGATCACGGCCCGGGCGGGGAGTGCCACGGTGTCGTCGAGCGAATGCCTTATCCGGTGCAGCTCCGGCGTGGGACCGGAGAACAGCGGATCGGATCCCGATGCCGGGGTGATCCGTAGAGGCCTCCACCCGATCTGCGCGTCCCGACGCCGCCGGACGGCGCCGCCGGCCGCCACGGCCAGTAGCTGCGCTTCCCCCGCGGATTCCGAGCACGGGAACCTCCGCGGCCAGGGCGCTGCGCAGGAGCCGCAGCTCGGCGATGGCTGACGGGACGCCTTCGGGCGAGGCGTTTGCCGCCGGACCGCTCACGACCAGTGCGTCGATTCCGGTGAGATGGCTGGGTGCAAGGGGAAAGTGTCAGCCCGCGGTGCGATCCCGGTGCCCCATGCGGCCGCTACCGTTTGCGCCATGTCGGAACCGAAAGCGCGAAACGTCGGCCCGTCCGGAATCGACGTCGCCTACGAACGTTTCGGTGCCCCAGATGCGCCGCCGGTCCTCCTGATCACGGGAGCGGGCGCACAGATGATCAATTGGCCGGAGGGATTCTGTCAGGCGCTGGTGGACCGCGGCCTGCAGGTGATCCGGTTCGACACCCGCGACAGCGGCCGTTCGACACACTTCCACGACGCGCCCGTGCCGGATTTTCCGGCAGCCCTGGCCGGTGACCTCTCGACGGCGTCCTACTCGCTCTCCGACCTGGCGGCCGACACCGTCGGCCTGCTCGACGCGCTCGGTCTGACCGGCGTGCACCTCGTCGGTTCCTCGATGGGCGGGATGATCGCCCAGATGGTCGCGATCGAGTATCCCGACCGTGTGCGCTCGCTGACGTCGATGATGTCCACGACCGGTGAACCCGGCGTGGGCGAGGCCGACTTCTCGGTTTTCGCCGAGCTGGGAGCGCCGCCGCGGGACAGGGAGGCGTTCATCGAGTGGCAGGTCCGAGCCCTGGGCCTCGCCGCGTCACCGGAGTTCGAGTTCGACGTGGTCGCCGCGACCGAGCGGGCCGGACGGGTCTTCGACCGCGGCTACGACGCCCTCGGCATGCAGCGCCAGGGACTCGCGGTCGTGGCGACGGGCGACCGCACCGAACGGCTGCGGTCCCTGCGGGTTCCCACCCTGGTGGTGCACGGCGCCTGCGACATCGTGTGCGACGTCAGTGGCGGCCGGGCCACGGCTGCCGCAGTGCCGGGTGCCGAGCTGGTGGTCCTGGAGGGGATGGGGCACAACCTTCCACAGGAGTTGTGGCCCGAGCTCGCCACCCACATCGCCGCACTCGCCCACTGCGTCGAGGGCGGCCGGCCGGCTGACGCGCTCAGCGACCAGCTGAAGGGTCCGGCTGCTCCCGGGCGGTGAAGCCCGGTTCCGGCGCGGCGATGAGTCCGCGGGCACTCGCGGGTCTATCTCTTGACGGAGACAACCGACTCATCGGGAGCAAGCCATGGGCCTCATCCACATCGAACTGTTCGCGACCCTCGACCTCGTCGGGCAGGCGCCCGGCGGCCCCGACGAGGACCCGGTCGGGTTCCCGTTCGGCGGCTGGCAGGCGCCCCTGCTGGACGAGGTCGCCGGGGCGCAGGTCGGTGCCGCGTACGAGGGCACGGACGCCCTCCTGCTCGGCCGGCGGACGTACGACATCTTCGCCGCCTACTGGCCTCACCAGGAGGGCGGCGAGGACAACGAGATCGCCACGCTCTTCAACAGCGTCCCGAAGTACGTGGCCTCGCGCGGCAGGCCCGACCTCTCGTGGGCCGGGTCCACGCAGCTCGGCCCGGACCTCGCGGATGCGGTCCGCGAGATCCGTGACCGCCACGAGAACGTGAAGGTCGTCGGGAGCCTGAACCTCGTGCAGACCCTCCTGCGCGAGAAGCTCTTCGACCGTCTCGACC
Organism: Streptomyces sp. NPDC059874; assembly: GCF_042731135.1. NCBI lineage: Bacteria > Bacillati > Actinomycetota > Actinomycetes > Kitasatosporales > Streptomycetaceae > Streptomyces > Streptomyces sp. NPDC059874. The sequence continues at coordinate 133,198 of NZ_JBHWJY010000004.1, read as the reverse complement.
TCTGGCTGCACCCGATCGTGCTCGGTGTCGGGAAGAAGGTGTTCGACGACGGCGCGGTGCCCACCAACGTCACGCTCCTCGAACCCCCGGTGGCCGGCCCGAAGGGCACCGTGTACCTGCGCTACGCGCTCGCCGACGGCACGCCCGCCACGGGCGACATGAGCGCGCCCGATCGGGGTGTCGCGAGCGACGACTGAGAGATCGCCTCGTTTGCCCTGCCCTGCCCTGCCCAACGGAGTCAGCAGAACACCGCGAGATGGAACGAAAAGGCGAGGTCCTGGCCGCCGCTGTTGGTGGTCAGTACGGACACCGTGTTCGGGGCGGTGGGACTCTGGAAGACATTTGCGTAGCCCCGGGCAATCCCGAACAGGGCTCCGCGGGGTTCTGTCGTCGCGAGGAACACGCACTTGCTGACATCCCGATCGAACACGACGTCGAAGTAACCGGGAGTGGCGCGCGGGCTCGCCGACACCGCGCCGCTCGACCGCTCCCGCACGAGCGTACCGTCCACGTCCACGAAGGCGAACAACTTGGTCGCGGGAAGGCCCGCGTCGCCTTGGGACCCCGCCCGGCCCTGGGGCCCGATCGGGCCCGGCTGTCCGGCCTGACTCCAGGTCACGGTGCGCTCGCCGGCCCGGCATCGCTGTCCGGCTTCGTCGTCGATCACGCGGAGCGTGCCGCTGCCCGCGCTGTAGCAGCCCGTGTAGACGCCGCCGGCACCGGGAATGTCGGCGTACGCGACACCGCCGAACAGTGCGGCTGCGAGCAGTGTCGTCGTGCCGGTGACGGCGGCAACCCTGGCCGGTCGGCGGACCGACGTGGAAGTTCGCGGGCGACTGGGCATGAGCGTGATCTCCATGAGTCCGGAAGGAGTGGGGGAGGCATCGCGGCCGACCACGGCCGGTGTGCCTGATACGGCTTCCCGGAGAGCAGCGTTCTGACGCACTTTCATATAGTCGGAGCGCGCCGTGTCAGCCATACGCCGCAGCCACTACCGCCACCTGGAGCAGCCCCGCCGGACCTCTTCGTTCCACGCTCAGACGGTCACGCGCCGGGCCGGCCGGGGCCACCGAACCGCCGATGACCGCGGCGATGGCGTCGGCGAGGGCGAACAACTCCTCGCCGGTCCCGTCACCGCTGCCCTCACGGCGCTCTGTTACGCCGGGCCGGCCCCGGCGGTGCCGGTCTCCGGCCTCTCGTACTCCTACGCGTACGCCACCCTGGGCCTTGAGCTGGTGCCTGCCGCTGGAGTACGCCGTCTCCGGCGCGGCGATAGCGGTGAGCTGGGGCGACTCTTCGGCTTCCAGATGCCCGACGCGATATCGGCGCCGCCGGGCGCGGGCGGATACGTCAACCTGCCCGGCGTCGTCCTGGTGGGCTGTGCTGCCTGCTCCTGGTTCGCGGCGCCAAGGAGTCGGCCCTGGTCGACACCGTCATGGTGCTGGTCAAGCCGGGTGTGCTGGTCCTGTTCATCGTCGTGGGCATCACCGGTTTCGACTCCGGAAACCTGCAGCCCTTCGCCCCCATGGGCATGGCCGGCATCAGTACCGCCGCAGCCACCGTCGTCTTCGCCTTCATCGGCCTCGACGCGGTCTCCACCGCCGGAGCGGTGCTCTCCCTCGTCAGCGTCACCCTCGTCGTGCTCTACGGGCAGAGCCGCATCCTCTACACCATGGGCCGCGACGGCATGCTGCCCCCCGCCTTCCGCCGCGTCAGCCCGCGGACCGGCACCCCGGCCGTCGCCACCCTCCTGACCGGCGGCTTCGTCGCACTCCTCGCGGCCGCGTTCCCCCTCGACCTGCTGGCCGACCTCACCAGCATGGGCACCCTCGCGGCTTCGCCGTCGTCTCGCTCGGCTGATGATCCTGCGCCGCACCGCACCGCACCGCCCCGGACCTCGACCGCGGCTTCCGGGTCCCCGGCTGCCCCGTAGTCCCCGTCCTGTCGATCCTGGCCTGCGGCTGCCTCGTCTACGAGCTGCCGCTCGACACCTACCTCCTCTTCGCCGGCCGGCTGACCCTGACCCTTGCCGTCTACCTCCTCTAGAGCCGCAAGAACTCACGGCTCCAGCAAGCCGCCGAGCCTCTCGCGGAACAGGCCGTGGCCTGACGTATGAATGTGTGTCATGGGTGAGAACGATGCGGGAGCCGACCGTGAGCTGGTGGAGCGGCTGCATCGCCGTTTGGACCGGATCGAGGACCTGCTCGAACCGGCCCCCGGACGCCAGGACGGGAGACCGGCCTGGCGTCAGCCCACCGAGGGTGAGGAGCGGTGGGCGGTCACCCTGGCGATCCTGGTCGCCGTCGGACTGCAGCTCCTCCTACCGGACCGGCTGACCATCCATCCGCACTGGCTGCTGCCGACGCTGGAGGTCGCACTGCTCCTGGCGCTCGCCGCCGTCCACCCGCACCGGCGCTTCGACCGCAGCTCGATCCTGCTGCGCGGACTCAGCCTGAGCCTGGCGGCCTCCATCAGCCTGGCCAACGCCTGGTCGGCTTGGAAGCTCGTACGGGAGCTGCTTCACGGCACCTGGTCGGAAGGGGCGGTCGCGCTGCTCACCACGGCCGGCGCCGTCTGGCTGACCAATGTGATCGCCTTCGCACTCTGGTACTGGGAGTGGGACCGGGGCGGCTCGGTGGCCAGGGCCCGGGGAACCAAGGACTACCCCGACTTCCTCTTCCCGCAGATGGGACAGCAAGGGATGGCCCCGCCCGACTGGAAGCCGTACTTCGGGGACTATTTGTACGTGGCGTTCACCAACGCCACCGCTTTCAGTCCGACCGACACCATGCCGCTGACGACGTGGGCGAAACTGCTGATGATGACGCAGACGGCGGTATCACTGATCACAGTGCTGCTGGTGGTGTCGCGGGCGGTGGGCCTCCTGCAGTAATTCGACTGGTCGGGGCCGTTGTCGGGGTTTCTCCCCGGTGGGACGTGGCCGGCGGAGCATGGTGGGGCTGGGTACACCGATGAGTTCCGCGCTGTCCAGCGGTCTACCTCTTCGTAAGCCCGAGAAATTCACAGCCAGCCCGGGAAGGCGAGAATCATGAAGTACATGATCCAGATGAACGTGCCTGCGGCCCAGTGGGACGCCATCATGTCGTCGTATTCCAAGGACGACATGGAGGCCATGTTCGCCCACATGAACGCCCTCAACGACGACATCAATGCCGCTGGTGAATGGGTCGACGCTCAGGGGCTCGGCGGCCCCTCACTGGTCAAGACGGTGAGGGCCGGAAGCGATGGACGCCCGCAGGTGACCGATGGACCGGCGCAGGAGGGACAGAACATCCTGGCCGGGTACTGGGTGGTCGACGTCAAGAGCGAGGAGCGGGCCCTGGAGATCGCCGCCCGGGCGTCGGCGTGCCCCGGCCCGGGCGGGAAGCCCGGCAACGACCCGGTAGAAGTGCACCCGATCCCCGAGGGTCCGCCGGAGGTCTGATCCGGCGCGGTGGATTCGAGCGGGGGCCGGGACCGTTCGAGCCCGTACGCGGCTGGTCGCGATCCACCGGCCGCGACAGGCGAGCGCTCCTCGGCCCCCTGTCCGGTTCTGAGTTCCCGTCGTAGCACGACCGACCGGCGTTCCCCGCGGGTGCCGATGTTCCAGATACCTCAGAACACCGAGTTGTTGCCCCGCAGCCGACGTCGCAGGAATGTGGCGAAGGTCTGGTCCTCGAGGTGCGTGAGCGCGGTGCCGTCCGGCTCGATGCACGCGACCCGCCAAGCCTCGGGGTCGCTCTTCATGGTGAGCCAGCCGAACGCCTTGCCCTCCACCTCCCCCCACTGCAAAAACAGCCGGTCCTCGGTCAGCCAGGCGGCCCCGCGCGACGGGGAACACCCGCGCGCCCGCGACGACTCCGCCGGGGAACTCCCGCATGATCGCCAAGTACTGGAAGCCGGAATCCGTGAGGACGGTCGTCCAGTTGACGGCGTCGGAGGTGGTGGTGTCCCAGAGCAGCACACCGTCATTCGCGGTGCGGCCCCACGGCACCAGTCCGCCGGGCTGAGGAAAGAGGGACGGCGCAAGCCCTTGCTCGCGCGAGCGCAGGGAATCCCGCAGGTCCTCGATGCGCAGCGCCGCGTCCGCCGTGAAGTCCGCCAGGGACCGCACGGGGACGTTGGCAGTCACCGGGGCGGGTTGCGCAGTGGCCCTTGCGGCCGCTGCGTCCTCAGCCGCATCCGCGGCGGACAGCGGCGGCCGCGGGAGCTCTCCGGGGGCGGCTAGATGGCGCCCGCCGCTGCCAGCACCGCGACCGGCAGGAGCAGGATCCACTGCGGCAGGCGCAGTAGGGGTCTGGGCCAGCCGACGGACAGCGTGACGACCAGGAAGACTGCCGCGTACGCGGTGAAGTGCGAGGCCACGAACCACGCCACCACCTCGGTCCCCGACGTACCGTCCGCCAGGGAGAGGTACAGCAGAGCGAGTCCGGAGAGCGCCAGGTCGACGCTCACCATGTGCCACACGGCGTGCAGGACACGCTTGGGTTCATCCGTGAGCCCGCCGGACAGCAGCGGGCGCACCACGTCGCGGTGTCCCCCGACGATGTGCACTGCGGCCACGCCGAGAGCGGTGATCCCTGCCGCGAGGAGCCAGCCGTTCATCGGACCTCGATTCCCTTGGCCACGACGGCGGCCAGCTGTGCGGCCAGCTGCTGGTCGGGGTGCTCCCCGACCAGCCCAACGTGGAAGAACACGGCTCCCGCCAGTGTGTCCAGGACCAGGTCCACGGGCGTTTCGGGCGCGATCTCCCCTCGCAGCACAGCACGGTCGAAGACGACCAGCAACCGTTCCTTCGACGGGGCCAGGAAGTCGCCGCGGATGCGCGCCTTCAGTTCCGGGTCGGCGGCGAAGTCGGCGAGCAGCCCCGGGAGTGCCGCCGCGGCGGCAGGCGCGCTGAACTCGTCGACCAGGCCCTGCATCAGTACGGTCAGATCCCCGGCCAGCGTTCCGGTGTCCGGGGGCGGAGCGTCATCGGTGGTCGTGAAGACGGCCTCGAAGACCAACTCCGGCTTGCCCGACCACCGCCGGTAGATCGAATCCTTGCCGACACCGGCCCGCGCGGCCACCGCCCCGATCGATGTCGCGGCGTATCCGACCTCGGCCACCAACTCTGCCGTCGCGCCGATGATCGCCTCGTGCGATCGGGGATCCCTGGGACGCCCCCTGGGGGGAAGAGAGGAGCTCATGGCGTTTACCTTACGGGTCGACCCGTAAGGTAAATAAGAGGCGGGCCTGCCCATCGACACCGGAGCCGGCGGCGCCTCTTCAGGCCGGCGGGGCCGCGCGCCGACAGCCCGGTCGAGGTGCTGGAACGGGAGCTCGAAGAAGCCCCAGGGGACTCGCGTGACGGATCCGCAGTACGTGAGCTCCGCCCTGGCGGTGCACCCCGCGTACCGGCGAAGCATCTCCGAACTTCGTGAGATGGGGGTATCGATCGGCGGCTACGAGCCTCACGGTCCGAAGTCAGGCGGCGGCACCGGTCGCTTCCCCTGGGAGGAAGCCATCCAACTGCCGGCACCACGCATGCGGAGCCAGGGTGCCTGAGGAGGGCCCGCCCCGCAGTCGGCCGAGCAGCAGGGCCCGGACCGCGCGTTTGCGGTCCGGGCCCTGCCCCGTGCGGTGCCGCCTTGCGGGGGCGGTGCGTCAGCTCTGCGCGGTGTCGTCGCTCGCCTGCCCGGCGTCCTCGGCTGCGCGTGCCTTCTCGCGCATCTTGCGCACCAGCTCCGCCTTCTGGGCGGCTGCACCCTGGCGGTCGAGGTTGCGGTGCGGGCCGTTGTTCTGCCGTTCGGCGCGGGACAGCTTCTTGCGCTGGCCGCCGCCCTGGCCCACGGGGTTGTTGATGTTCTTGCTGTCGGTCACGGGTTCTCCCGGTGCTGATGTGAAGTGATCTACGGATTCATCGGAGGGGGACGGGCGGCGACGTCGAAGGACGCCGGGCAGGGCCCATCACGCCCTCACTCGTAAATCGGCCTCTGGAAGAACATGACAAAGACGGTACCCGGTTTCGTCGGCCCCTCGCACCAACTCTTTCGCCGCCCGGCATCGGCGGGGCCTTCGGTGAGCGCCCGGGAGCAGCCGCTTCCTTCCGGGAATCTCAGCCCCGCCGGCACCCTCCGATGTTCACCGCTCACCCGGGGCAGGCCCAGACTGGAGCTGAGCGCAGCGTGGACGAGATGAGGCGCTTGCCGGGCCGTTCGAAGCGTTGCCGAATGCCGGAGTCTTGCATGGCGGGCACCTTCGAGGGTGGGCATGGCTGAGGTATGAGGCCCAACGATCGGTGTCCGAGCGGCAGGCCAACGATGCTCGGCCTCACCGCAGTGCCTTCCGGCGGACACGTGCTCTCCCGGGCCGGTCGGACGCGCGGATCAGCGCAGTCCGGCGAAGAGGTCGCTCTCGGGGACGGCCGCACCGGTGGCGTCCTGGACACGTACGAAGGTCTCCATGCCCATCAACTCGCCGAACCTCTCCTTGCCCATCTTGAGGAAGAAGATGTTCTCGCCCTGACTGGCGTGCGCGGCCAGCGCATCGAACTTCTGGCCGCTGAACGCGGTGGTGTCCACCCACGTGGTGATCTCATCGTCGGGAAGGCCGATCTTGGCCATCGCGGCGGCCTCGGCAGGATCCGGCTCCGGCATGTCCTCATGGAACTCGCGCATGATCTCGCCGAACCGCTGCATCCCCGAGCGGGGCATCGTCGTCCAGTACACCTTCGGTGTCAGCGCGGTCATCTCCAGCGCCGCCATCGTGATCCGGTGGGCCTGGATGTGGTCGGGGTGGCCGTAGAAGCCGTTCTCGTCGTAGGTGACGACGACATCGGGTCGGTAGTGCCGCATGAGTTCCGCGAGTCGGGCCGCGCCTTCCTGCACGGGGGTCTGCCAGAAGGAACCGGGGGCCTCGTTGCTCGGCCAGCCCATCATCCCGGAGTCGGCATAGTCCAGCATCTCCAGATCGCTGATCTTCAGGACGTCACAGCTCGCCTCAAGTTCTCGACGGCGCATCAAGGCGACGGCTGCCGGATCGTGCCCGGGATCGCCCGGCTTGACACCCCCCGGTCCGTCACCGCAACCACCGTCGGTACACGTCACGAGAACCGTGCGGATGCCTTCCGCCGCGTACCGTGCGAGGACCCCTCCAGTCCCGGTGGCCTCGTCGTCGGGGTGGGCGTGTACTGCCATGAGCGTCAAGGGCCGGTCAGTCATGAAGTCCTCCTGCGGAAATACGTCTTGGTCTGAGCGTGCGGCCGGCGTACCGCGATCCTGGGGCCCGGATCCTGGTGGGGCGGACGGCCTGGTGGTCTCCGTGTAGCCCGCCCATGCGGCGTCGGTCCCTTGATCGATGCAACTGCGCCGGCCGGACTGGTTGTTCCCGGCGTGGCCGCTCGGCCCGCCAGGCGTCGGCGTTTCAAGGCGAACGAGGCGTCTCCAAGGCAGGCCGAACCACGCGTTTCCGGCATGAGTCGCCAGTGGGCCCCCGTGAGCCCCGCAGTGTCTGTGCCAGAGGTGTGGTGGTTGGCCACACAAGGCGGTGTCCGATTGTGATGCTCCGGCACATACGCCGCCTGACCTGCGGGCTTCTACGGTGTGGCGACACGGAACGTCTCCGCCATCACCTGGAAGTGGTGCACATGGTTTCCCCCGCAACGGCTGCGCCCGCACGATCGGGCATCGCGCGCATCATCAGCGCCAGCCTCATCGGCACCACCGTCGAGTGGTACGACTTCTTCCTCTACGGCTCCGCCGCCGCGCTCGTCTTCAACAAGCTGTTCTTCCCCAGCAGCGAACCGCTCGTCGGCACCCTCCTCGCCTTCCTCACCTACGCCATCGGCTTCGCGGCCCGCCCGCTCGGCGGCGTGGTCTTCGGCCACTACGGCGACAAGATCGGCCGCAAGAAGTTGCTCGTGCTCAGCCTCGTCATGATGGGCGGCGCCACCTTCGCCATGGGTCTGCTGCCCACTCATGCGGGCATCGGCGTGGGCGCCCCGATCCTGCTGACCGTGCTGCGCCTGATCCAGGGCTTCGCACTCGGCGGCGAATGGGGCGGCGCGGTGCTGATCGTCTCCGAGCACGGCGATGACAAGAACCGTGGCTTCTGGGCCTCTTGGCCGCAGGCCGGCGCCCCCGGCGGCAACCTGCTCGCCACCGGCGTCCTCGCGCTGCTGGCCGCCGTCCAGTCCGACGAGGCCTTCCTGGCCTGGGGTTGGCGCATCCCCTTCCTGCTGTCCGGCGTCCTCGTCGTGATCGGCCTGTGGATCCGGGTATCGGTCTCCGAGTCGCCCCTCTTCCTCGAAGCGCAGGCCAAGGCCGCCGAGCAGGCCGCCGCGGGCGTCAAGGAGAAGCTTCCGGTGGCCGAGGTGTTCCGTACGAACTGGCGCGGGGTCCTCACCGCGATCGGTACCCGCCTTGGCGAGAACGTCTCCTACTACATCCTCACCGCCTTCCTCCTCGTCTACGTCACCACCCACCTCGGACTGTCCAAGAGCGACGGCCTGAACGCCGTCCTCATCGGCTCCGCCGTCCACTTCGTCACCATCCCGGCCTGGGGAGCCCTCTCCGACCGGATCGGCCGCCGCCCCGTCACCCTGATCGGCTCGGTCGGCATGACCGGATGGGCCTTCGCGTTCTTCGCCATGCTGGACACGAAGTCGTTCCCCGCCATAGCGGCGGCCGTCACCATCGGACTCCTCTTCCACGGAGCCATGTACGGCCCGCAGGCGGCCTTCATCTCCGAGATGTTCGACACCGGCGTGCGCTACTCCGGCGCCTCCATGGGCTCCCAGCTCGCCTCCATCATCGGCGGCGCCCTCGCCCCGATCATCGCGGTCGAACTCCTCAAGGACTACGACGCGTCCCTGCCCATCTCGATCTATCTGGCGGCCGCGGTCGTCATCACCACGCTGACCGTCCTCGTCGCCAAGGAGACCCGCGGGCGCAGCCTGGCCCAGGACCACGCCCCGGCCGGCGCCGGCCTCCCGGGCGCTCGCCGGAACGACCACCAGTCGGCCTCTGCCGCCGGGTGAGCCGCCTGCCCCCCGGACCGGGCCCGCCAGGGCCCGCTGCGGGGGGACCGTGCCGTTCGGCACCCCGGCAGCAGACCCATCACGGCGCCGCACACCACCGCACCACGCCGCTCGGCACCCCGTACGCGACCACGGAGAACCGCCCCATGCCCACCACCGCGAAGCCCCCCGGCACCGGGCAGCCGTGGACCGCCCTGCGAGACCTGTTGGACCTCCTGGCACGGGGCGCGCCGCTGGAGCACTTCACCCGCCCCGCCGAGGAGGCCAGGGGTGCGAACGTGTCCGAGTCCGAGGCGGCGGCGATCACGGATGCCACCCAGGCGTGCCGGCGTCGTCACCCCGCTGCTGCTCCTCCTGCGCTACTCCGTGGCGGAGACCGAGGACCGCATCTGCGGCGAACTCCTGGGCGACCTGCTCACCCGGGCAGCCGACCCCGGCAGCCTCGCGGCGCGTGCCCGGCGGCTCAAGGTCGACCTGGGTCGGCAGCACTCGGTCTTCGTCCTGCACGCGCCCGCCGTCCCGCGGCCACGACTGCCGGCCGCAGCCGCCCGCACCGCGCAGACCCGCCACGGACTGGCCGGCACGCACCACGAAGAGGTGGTCTTCGTCTGTCCCTCCGACGCCCCGAGCGCCGGCGCCGCACATCTCGCCGAAGAGCTGGGCCAGGCCGTGGCCGCACCGGTGACGGTCGCCGCCGCGGGACCCGTCACCGGCCCGGAAGGCTTCGCCGACGCTCATGCGGAAGCCCTGCGCTGCCTGTCCGCGCTCAGAGCCCTCGGCCACGACGGGCGCGGAGCCGCGCCGGCCGACCTCGGGGTTTCGTCGGGCAGCCCCTCGGCCGGGACTGGCAACGCCCGGAGAAGGCGCTGGAGCTCCAGCTCGCCCTCCGCATCGCGCAGGTGTCGGCGACCTGCGGAGGGCGAGCCGCGCCCGGTTAGGGGAGCTTGGCGAAGGGCGACAGGAAGGCCCGCGCCCCGGGGGTGTCCAGGCGGTACGAGACGTTCGTGGCGTAGCAGGGGCCGTCACCGGTGATGGTGGTGGCGACCAGGGTCCGCTTGCCGCCCAGGGTGGCGAAGTTGGGGCCGCCCGAGTCGCCGTAGCAGGCCCCGCCGTTGCCCTGAGGGGCCGTCATGGCCAGGCGCACCCAGGCGTTGTTGAGGGCGTCGAAGGTGACGGGAGCCTTCATGCGGACGCCGCCGCCGGGGTGGGTGTGGCCCCCGGGGCCGCGTACGGCCTCCTGCGTCCCGTACCCGGCAACGGAGAAGGGAGTGTCGTGCAGCCCCTGCGGGCCGAGCGCGTCGAGAGCTCCGGCCTTGGGGAGCACGGCCGGGGTGAAGGCCCACCGGGCCCTGACCTGGGCGGCGGGCAGCTCGATCACCGAGATGTCGTGACGGTCCGCCGCGGGACCCGGGTAGTCGGGGTGGTTGTGCGCGATCCCCGCCACGGCGACGGCCTTCGCCACGGCCGCCGGGTCGCCGGGGTGTTCGGCCGAGGCCTTGTCGAGGCCGGCCTGCACGTCCTGGTCGAGGGACACGTAGAACTTCACGTTCGCCGGCCAGTCGGTGGTGCAGTGCGCGGCGGTCAGGAAGGTGTCCGCGTCGATCATGGTGCCGGAGCACACCCAGTCGACCCGGTCAGGGGTGGCGGGGTCGTCGTCGTTGTCCCAGGTGGCGACGAGGGCGCCCACCTCCGTGCGCTCCGGCGCGGGGGCCGCGTTGTACGAGTTGATCGCCGAGGACGGCAGGGCCGCGCCGAGGACCAGGGCGCATGCGGCGGCGGTGACGGCACTCAGGCGTGCGGGTACGGCAGTCAAGGGAAGCCCTTCGATGTCGTGGGGTCGGGGTCCTCCTGTGGGGTGATCGACAGTGAAGCGTGGGTGGCCGTCCGCGGCAAGAGTGTCGGGATTCTTTGGCTGCGGCTTGACCGTTTTCCTGTGACGGCAGGGAAGTTGGGAAGGATTTGCGGTTCGATCCGACTGCGCCGCGGGTGAAGCACCCGCGCCTGCGCCTGTGTCGTATCAGAATTTGCCTAAAGGTTTTAGGCAAGTGCATACTCCTTTTAGGTCAACCGAGGGGGAAGCGATGGCGGGACGGGTCGGGCTGACCGCGGAGCGGCTGGTGCGTGCCGGGGCGGAGCTGGCGGACGAGCTCGGCTTCGAGCGGGTGACCTTGTCGGAGCTCGCGCGGCGCTTCGACGTCAAGGTGGCGAGCCTGTACTCGCACGTGAAGAACTCCCACGAGCTGAAGACCGGCATCGCGTTGCTCTCGCTGGAGGAGATGGCCGACCGGGCCGCCGACGCCGTGGCCGGGCGGTCTGGGAAGGACGCTCTCGCCGCGTACGCGGGCGTCTTCCGCGAGTACGCCCGCCGGCACCCCGGCCGCTACGCCGCGACCCAGTTCCCGCTCGACACCGAGACCGCTCTGGCCAGTGCCGGCGTACGGCACGCACGCATGACCCGAGCCATCCTGCGGGGCTACGACCTGGCAGAACCCGAGCAGACCCACGCCGTCCGACTGCTCGGCAGCCTCTTCCACGGCTACGTCAGCCTCGAAAACGCCGGCGGCTTCAGCCACAGCGCCCCCGACAGCCGGGAAAGCTGGGAACGCGTCATCGACGCCCTCGACTCCCTGCTGCGCAACTGGCCCACACCCTGACCGCCCCACCCGACGCCCGGTGCGACCCACAGGAGCAGACGATGACCTCAGAACCGAACTGGACCACCACCGCGATCACCGCCGAACTGCTTCGCGGCGCCATCGAATTGGAGCGGACCGCGCACGGACTGCTGCCGCACCGGCTGCCGGCCCGGGCCCGCGTCCAGAACACCGACGGGCAGTTGGCCATGGCCGAGAGCCAGCCCTCCGGCGTGCGGTTGGCGTTCCGCACCGGGGCCACCGCCGTCGAACTCGACACCCTGCCCACCAAGCGCGTCTACGCGGGCGCGCCGCCCCGACCGGACGGAGTGTACGACCTGCTCGTCGACGGCCGGCTCGCCGCGCAGGGCACCGCGGACGGTGGCAACACCCTCGTCATCGACATGCGGGACGGGAGTACGGAGCACCGGCCTGGCCCGCCGTCCACGGTCCGTTTCACCGGCCTGTCGTCCGACGCAAAGGACGTCGAGATCTGGCTGCCGTACGACGAGACCACCGAAGTGATCGCGCTGCGCACCGACGCACCGGTGGAACCGCTGCCCGACCGCGGCCGGCCGGTCTGGCTGCACCACGGCAGTTCGATCAGCCACGGTTCCAACGCCACGAGCCCCACCGGCATATGGCCCGCACTCGCGGCGGCGCTCGGCGGCGCGGACCTGCTGAACCTCGGGTTCGGCGGCAGCGCGCTGCTCGACCCCTTCACCGCCCGCGCGATGCGCGACACCGCCGCCGACCTGATCAGCGTCAAGCTGGGCATCAACCTGGTCAATCACGACCTGATGCGAAGGCGTGCCTTCGGCCCCGCCGTGCACGGGTTCCTCGACACCATCCGCGAGGGCCACCCCGCGACGCCGCTGCTCGTCGTCTCACCGGTCCTGTGCCCGGTACACGAGGACACCCCGGGCCCCACCGCGGTCGACCCGGACTCCCTCGCCACCGGGCAGCTGACGTTCCGGGCCACCGGCGACGCGGCGGAAGTCGCCGCCGGAAAGCTGACCCTCGACATCGTCCGGGAGGAACTGGCACGCATCGTGCGGGAGCGGTCCGTGGACGACGCGAACCTGTACTACCTCGACGGGCGGGAACTGTACGGACCCTCGGACGAATCCGAACTGCCGCTGCCCGACAACCTCCACCCGGACGCCGCGACGCACCGCCTCATCGGGGAACGCTTCGCGAAGTTGGCCTTCGCCGACGGCGGTCCGTTCTCACCGCCGTCGGCGTGACGCGGGGCGTCAGGGGGACGGGCTGACCTGGAGGGTGGTGCGGGCACCGCCCGAGGCCTCCTTCTCCACCGTGATCCGGGTTCCCGTGTCCGGGACCCGGACCCCGAGTTGAGGCAGTTCGGCATTCCAGTACGAGCCGTGCCGGTCGTCGAACACCGCGACCCCCGGCCGCGACGGGATCACCACCGGGGAGCCCGCCTTGTGCAGCACGATCCGCTCGGTCGCCCGGAGGGAGAACGGCGCGTCGAAGGTCTGGGCGCGCGCGTTGAGCAGGGTTCCGTCCGAGAACCGCAACGGCTGCGGACGGGCGTCGACCGGCAGCAGCAGACCGCCGCCCGGGTGGGCCTTGGTGGTGTTGTCGCTGTAGGCGGTGTCCCAGAGCCAGATCAACACGCCCTGCTGGTACGGGTAGAACTCCACCTTGTCCCCGCCGAAACCGAAGTTGTACGGGCCGGTCTTCAGCAGGCTGCCGTAGCCCGTGTAGCGGCGGCTCTCCGCGAAGTAGGCGCGCGGATGCTGCGCGATGCCCGTCCGGCCCTCCGTGCGTGACCACTTCTGCGCCGTCCAGCCGTTCGCGCCGCCTTCCGCGCCGTCGCGCAGCAGCTCCCGGCCGTCCGCCGTGATGCGCAGGTCGTCGATGGTGACGCCCTTGCCATGGGTGTTGCCGTCCGAGGTGACGCGCAGCCGCAGCTGGATGCTCCGTCCCGCGAACCGGTCGAGGGGGACGCCCAGTTCGCGCCAACCGGACGAGGTGCCGGAGACCCCCTTCTCCGGGATGGCGGCACCGTCGACGGTGCCCGGCAGCGGCGCCCAGTTCACCCCGTCGTCCGTGGAGGCCTCCACCGTCAGGAAGTCGAAGTCCTGCTCGATGTCGTACCAGACCCGGGCGTCCAGCCGCGCGGAGCCGAAGCCCGTGAGGTCGACCGGGCGCCCGAGGGTGTTGTCCATGAAGTCGCCGGTGCCGCTCCACCACTGGCTGGTGCCCTCGTACGGGTCGGTCAGCTCGGTACGGGTCACCGAGGGCGGCAGGTGGACCAGCAGGGCCTGTGGGTCTTCGGTGTTGTAGCCGGAGACGCCCAGCACCGCGCGCGTCTTGCGGCCCGTGTCGGCCTCCGTGTACTCCAGCCAGCCGAGTTGGAGCTTGCTCCACGGGTCGAGGTCGCCGGGGAACTCGCCCGTGGTGTTGGCGCCCTTGCCGAGGTAGGAGGCCGAGGACATGAGGGACCAGAAGTTGACGCTGTTGTCCCCGTCCGAGCTGTAGAGGTCGGGCAGACCCAGATCGTGCCCGAACTCGTGGGAGAACAGCCCGGCTCCGCTGTTCTCGCCGCCGGTGAGATAGTCGCCGGCCCAGATGCCGGTGTCGCCGACCGGTGTGCCGCCGGCCTTGTTGCCCTCGGGGCCCGCGCTGCCGGCCTGGTTCCAGTACGCGAACCAGCGGTGCGCCCAGACGGCGTCCTTGCCCTGCGCGCCGCCGCCCCAGGTCTGGTCCTTGCCCGCGTGCACGACGACGAGGTGGTCGAGGTAGCCGTCCGGCTCGTCGAAGTTCCCGTCGTGGTCGGCGTCGTAGCGGTCCCACACGTCGTACTCGGCGAGCTGTGCCTTGATCTGGTCGGGCGTACGGCCCTTCGCGCGCTCGGCGTCGTACCAGGCGGCGGTGGCGTCCCGGATCATGTCCCAGTTGGTGCGGCACTGGCCCGACTCGGTGCAGTTGTCGGTGCCGTAACGGGCCTCGTTGAAGGGAAGCTTGACCCAGTCGGTGACGGTGCCGTCCATGTCGTAGCGGCCGGAGGACTGGAGCCGGTAGTAGGCGCGCATGGACGCCGAACCGGGCTCGGTGGAGAAGAACTGCCGCTGGTAGTAGTCCCGTCCGAAGTCGCGGCGCCACAGCGTGTGGTTGTCGTCCCGGGCGGGCTTCCCGATGGTGTTGTGCAGCGGGCCCGGCGTCCCGCCGAAGCGGGGGTCCGTCTGCTTGCCGAACTCGGCGAGGATGACGAAGACCTTGTCCTTGCGCTCCTGGGCGAGTTCGACGTACCGCTTGCCGATCTTCGCGGTACGCGGGAGCGTGCCGTCCGCTTCGGCGCGCAGACCGGCGGCGCCGCCGCCCGCCGCCACGCTTTCGAGGGCCTGGCGCCGCAGGGCCTGACGCTGGAGCTCCAACGGGGCGGGCGGGGGAGCGGGGGAGTGCTCGGCCCGCGGTGCGCCGAGGGGTGGGGCGGGCGGAGGGGTGGCGGCGAGCGCGGGGGTGGAGAGGAGGGTGAGGGCGGCGAGGGATATCGCCG
The DNA here is from genome assembly GCF_042731135.1 of Streptomyces sp. NPDC059874. Lineage (NCBI taxonomy): Bacteria > Bacillati > Actinomycetota > Actinomycetes > Kitasatosporales > Streptomycetaceae > Streptomyces > Streptomyces sp. NPDC059874. The sequence continues at coordinate 118,020 of NZ_JBHWJY010000004.1, read as the reverse complement.
CTCCCACCGCAGCGAGTCTGCGCAAAGTGGCTTGCCTTTCCGTGAATTGAGCCCGACGGTGAGCACCGCAGCGCGGGTAATATTTCACATGTGACAGGTGATGGATAGATGCCTGGCGTCAGGCGAGGGCCCAAAGCCCCGCTGTCGGTGGGCCCTCTGTGAGGAATCCCGGATCCGTAATAGCCATCAAGGCATCTGATCTATTACCGTCTGCGTGTGGGGGTAGTCACGGTCGTGCGCAATCGGCGGCCGGCGGCCGGCGACCCGCGGCGTCACCGTCCCCGGTGAACTCCTCGACGCCTCAAGACCCGACTCGAAGAACTCGGCAAGGAGCAGTACCGGCATGTGGAAGTGTGAACAGGTCATCGGTGGCGCCCTCGACGTCGAGGAAGCGGCCGCCCTCTACCGGGCGTCCACCCTCGCCGAGCGCCGCCCCGTGGAGGACGCCCGGCGCTTCACGCGGATGCTCGCCGGCGCCAACCTCGTCGTCGTCGCCCGCGACGAGGACGGCCGTCTCATCGGCATCGCCCGCTCGATGACCGACGGCGCCTACGCCACCTACCTCAGCGACCTCGCCGTCGACGTCGCGTACCAGGGCCAGGGCGTGGGCCGCGACCTCATCCGGGTCACCCGGGAGGCCGCGCCGCAGGCCAAGCTGATCCTGCTCTCGGCCCCGGCGGCCGTGAACTACTACCCGCACATCGGGTTCACCGCCCACCACTCCGCCTGGACCATGGACGGCCCGTCCAACTCGGCGGAATGACCGTGATGTTCGCGAACCGAACCCTGGCGCTGTGGCTGCGGGGCGCCTCCGCCGCCGCCCTCTACGCCATCGCCGTCTTCATGTTGGCCCTGAGCCTTCCGGCGATGGGCAGGGAGCTGTCCCCGACGGACGACCAGGACATCCGCGCCGGAGCCAACCTCTGCCTCATCCTGTCCACCCTCTTCCTCGGGATGACGGCCGTGGTCTCACGCAGGTGGAAGGCGGCATGGGCAGTGTGTGCGCTGCACCTCGTCGTCACCGTGCTCGTCTGGACGCGGGTGCCGAGCCTGTTCTGATCCGTGCACCGCGGTAGGACGCAACGCGGGTCAACGCCCGGTGCGGCGCAGGTTGCCGGGGGTGGTGCCGTACCAGCGTTGGACCGCGCGGCGCAGGGCGCGGGCGTCGGCGTATCCGCTCCGGGCGGCGATCGAGTCGATGCTCAGGTTGGTGTCGTGGAGCAGCCGCGTGATGTGGGCCCGGCGTACGGTTTCGAGCTCGTGGCTCCACGTGGTGCCGTGTTCGTCGAGGCGGCGCTGGAGGGTTCGCGGGCTGAGGGCCATGCGCAGCGCCACGGTGGCCAGCGCGGGAGTGCCGTCGTCGTGGGCGGCGGCGGCCAGAGCGGTGCGGAAGAGGTCCAACCAGTTGTGCAGCGGGATCGCGGTGGCGAGGGTCTGCTCGGCGTGGCGTCGTAGCACGCTCGACAGGCCGGGCTGGGCGTGTGGGTTCGGGGCTCTGAGGTCGGAGGCCAGGAAGGTGATCGAGGTGTCCGGGGCCTCGAAGTCGATGCTGCGGGTCCCGTAGAGCTCGGTCAGCGCGTCGTACCGGCGCGGCGCCTTGGCGGCCAGGGCGACCTGGACGGGAACGAGGCGGCGCTGCGCGGCCTCACCGAGGCGCCGTTGGTAGAGGCCGAGTGCGTAGGCGCGGATGGCGCAGGCCGCTTCGTAGGTCAGATCGGCCTGGTTGACGTGGCTGATGGTGATCCGCTCGCCGTCCTCGGTGACCCGAAGGCCGTCCGTGCTGGTGTCGGCGACGGCGGCGAAGTAGGCCGAGGCGTCCCGGATCCCTTCGAGCGGGGTGGGCGCGGAGGTGATCAGGTAGTCCCAGACCCCGAGCGCGCCGATGCTGGACTGCTGTGCCAGCACCACGGAGAGCTCGGTCCACGGCGCGTGAGTGGTCGACAGTTCCGCGAGGCGAATGCCCGTGGCCGCAGGGGTTCGGCACGAGTCGTCGTTGAGGTGCTCGGGCGCCAGGCCGAGCAGGTGCGCGTATCCGTGCGCGGGTACCCCGAGCAGACGCGCGGCATTGACACTCAGACGGGCGAGTGCGGAGGACGTCGTTCCCTGATGTGCATGCGAGACCACGGGGGTTGAGCATAGACCAGCGCGTATTACCAGATCATCGCCGGACCTTGCGGCCTGTTGTCCCCACTGTGGCGCGCAGGGTCCCCCTGTGGCGCGTACGGTCCCCTGGCCGGCGTCCGCTGCCCTGGGCCAAGTGATCTTCTCGGCCATAACGTGGTGATCGTTCTCGCACGGTGCAGTCGTCGCCGGCGGTTCGGCCGAGGAGCGGAGCCCTCCCACGGGGGTGGGGGGCTCGGAACCCCGCGGAACGAGTGACCTGTCCGCCCGGATATTCGCTCGCGCTCGCGCACCAGGGCGTCTTACGGTGGAGGTCGCCGGGTGGAGCAGGTCGGCAGCTCGCTGGGCTCATAACCCAGAGGTCGCGGGTTCAAATCCCGCCCCGGCCACTCAAGAGACGGGCCCGTCGCGCGACATGCGCGACGGGCTCCTCTGCGTGGGTGGGTGCCCGGCTCAGGCGATTCCCACGGTGTACGCGGCCCGGTAGCCCTCGCCGTCGGCCGAAGGGGTCAGCGTCATCGAGGCTCCGGCGGACCTGTAGCGGCTGTCCCGGCCGTTGGGGTGCTTCGGTGCGGGGCGCCGCGCGTAGGGCCGGCGCGCGTACACCTTCAGCAGGAGCTCCTCGGGGAAGAAGAACTGAGAGGTCGTCTCGGTACGGGTGTCGGGGTGCACCTTGAAGTGGATGTGCGGTGCCAGCCCCGCGTACCAGCCGGGCACGATCGTTCGGAACACGCACCGGCCGGCGCCGTCGGTGACCTGCGTGCCGCGCAGGAAGGTGGCGCCGCCGGTGGAGTAGTCGCCCGAGGCATCGGCATGCCACACGTCGACGCGGGCGCCCGCGATCGGCCGGCAGCCGTCCGACACCCGGACCACCGTCAGGTCCAATCGGAACGGCACACCGTCCCGACCCTCCGTGATGTCGGACCGGACCCGGTCCAGGTCGAGGTAGTACGGGCCCGCGCCCGCTTCGGTGGTGAGGACACAGGTCGGCGCGTTGCTGCCGCCCGAGGGCCGGGGCTGCGAGGCCGATGGCTGGCCGGCCGCACCCCGCGTGCCGACCGGGCCGGAGCAGGCCGCGGTCAGCAGGGCGGCCCCGGCCGATCCGGCGACCAGCAGCACGGTACGACGGCTGGTCCGGGAGGTGTCGTTCTCGGCCATGCGAACCCCTCACAGGTGCCCTGGGCGCCGCCCCACACGCGGACGGCTGCACGCTGCGCCCAACCGTGCCGGACGGCAGGGATTCCGGTCGGCATCGACACACCCGGACCTGTCGTCATCGCACCTGGGCGCCCCCGGATCCGCACTCCTTCCGCCGGTTCGGCGTAAACACTCCCGTCGCCTCGGCACCCGTACCGCGCACACTGGACGGACGATGCGGTTCGGGCTATCCGTGTCGTCCGAGGAAGGTACGAGCATGCGCAGTGACCGTCCGAGCGAGCGACAGCCGCGGGCCGACTTCGAGTCCGCGCCGGCGGATGCCCTGGAAGGGCGTGGCGTCCGTACGGAGACGGGGCTCGATGCACAGGCGGAGAAGGCGGCGTCGGTCATGCGACAGGACACGCCCGACGGCTCGCCCACGCCCACCGTGCCCCCTCTCCCGCCGCTCGCCATCCAGGCAGAACGCCTGATCGGGCTGGGGGTGCACGAGCCGGCGGGGATATCCGCCGCCGAGCTGCGCACCTTCGCCGAGGACATCGGCGGCGGAGACGGCGAGGCCCTGCTCGCCGTCCACCCGGACCGGGTCCCGGCCTCCGCCCTCGCGCCGCTGCTCCGCCACGACGGCAAGCCCGGCTTCGTCGTCACCGACATGCCCGACGTCGACCGCTTCGCCCCCTGTGGCGTCGAGCTGCCCGACGCGCCCCTCTACCTCGTCACCGGTCTCGACCGCGGCGAGCACATGGCCGACTGGAGTCCGGACGAGGCCTTGCCCGCGCTCACCGAGGAGAACCGGACCCCGCTGCTGCTCACCGAAGGCATCCACTGGGTGCTCCAGCAGCCCGCGGTCCTCGAACGCAACCGCTGCTTCATGACCATCGGCTCCAGGCTGCGCAAGGCGAACGGCGCGCTGGACGCCCGTACCCCGGCCATCTGGATCAGCAACGGAACGGGCAGGGACGGCCGCGAGCGGCGCAACGCCCCGAAGGTCGGCTGGTGCTGGTGGGGCAACCGCCACACCTGGCTGGGCTTCGCCTCCGCTACCGGCCGTCGGTACCAGTAGCGCTCTGCACGCCGACTTCCCGAGCGCGGCCCCGGACGCCGGAAGGGCCGGCTCGGCGTTCTCGCCGCCGAGCCGGCCCTTCCGCTGGCGCATCCCCTCAGGGGTGCCGAGCCTTCCGCTCGACGGGCCCGGTCAGTCCGTGCCGGACTCCATGGCCGCGCGGTCCAGCATCTCCTCGTCCTCGGAGACCTCGCCGCGGGAGGCGATCGCCTCGGCGCCGCCCTCGGGCATGCTGCCGATCAGTCCGGTCGCGGCCGCCTGGGCGGCGCCGACGGCGGGGTGGCCGGTGCCGATCAGGCCGAGGCCGACGTACTGCTCCAGCTTGGCGCGCGAGTCGGCGATGTCGAGGTTGCGCATGGTGAGCTGGCCGATCCGGTCCACCGGGCCGAAGGCCGAGTCCTCGGTGCGCTCCATGGACAGCTTGTCCGGGTGGTAGCTGAACGCCGGGCCCGTGGTGTTGAGGATCGAGTAGTCCTCACCGCGCCGCAGTCGCAGCGTCACCTCACCGGTGACGGCCGCGCCGACCCAGCGCTGAAGCGACTCGCGGATCATCAGCGCCTGCGGGTCCAGCCAGCGGCCCTCGTACATCAGCCGGCCGAGGCGCCGTCCCTCGTTGTGGTACTGGGCGAGGGTGTCCTCGTTGTGGATCGCGTTGACCAGGCGCTCGTACGCCGCGTGCAGCAGGGCCAGGCCGGGCGCCTCGTAGATCCCGCGGCTCTTGGCCTCGATGATCCGGTTCTCGATCTGGTCCGACATGCCCAGGCCGTGCCGGCCGCCGATCGCGTTCGCCTCCATCACGAGGTCGACGGGGGAGGAGAACTCCTTGCCGTTGATCGTCACGGGGCGACCCTGGTCGAAGCCGATCGTCACGTCCTCGGTGGCGATCTCGACCGACGGGTCCCAGAACCGCACGCCCATGATCGGCTCCACCGTCTCCACGCCGGTGTCCAGGTGCTCCAGGGTCTTCGCCTCGTGGGTGGCGCCCCAGATGTTGGCGTCGGTGGAGTACGCCTTCTCGGTGCTGTCGCGGTAGGGCAGGTCGTGCGCCAGCAGCCACTCCGACATTTCCTTGCGGCCGCCGAGCTCGGTCACGAAGTCCGCGTCCAGCCAGGGCTTGTAGATCCGCAGGTGCGGGTTGGCGAGCAGGCCGTAGCGGTAGAACCGCTCGATGTCGTTGCCCTTGAAGGTCGAGCCGTCGCCCCAGATCTGGACGTTGTCCTCGAGCATCGCCCGGACCAGGAGGGTGCCCGTGACGGCGCGGCCGAGCGGCGTGGTGTTGAAGTAGGCACGCCCGCCCGAGCGGATGTGGAACGCCCCGCAGGTGAGCGCGGCCAGACCCTCCTCGACGAGCGCCGCGCGGCAGTCGACCAGGCGCGCGATCTCGGCACCGTAGGCCTTCGCGCGGCCGGGCACGGAGGCGATGTCGGGCTCGTCGTACTGGCCGATGTCGGCGGTGTACGTGCAGGGGACGGCGCCCTTGTCGCGCATCCACGCGACCGCGACCGAGGTGTCGAGCCCGCCCGAGAAGGCGATGCCGACGCGCTCGCCGGCGGGAAGGGAGGTGAGGACCTTAGACATAGGAAGAGTATGCAGTACGACGCATGATCATGCAAAATTTGGCACGGACCGCGCCGCGAAGTCGAAGCGCCGTCCGGTCGTCTCCATTCCAGTACGCCACGCCCCGGCCGGCGGCGCGAACCGAAGCGACACCTTCACGTCGCGCCGCCGCTACAGGGCGTAACGGACGTCAAGGGCGGGGTCCACCGTCCCGCAGCCGCTCGGCGAACGCCCGCGCGGCGCTCAAATCCCCGGCGCTCGGCCGCTGCTTGTTGATGCCGCCGACGAGCTTGAAGGGTGTCCAGGTGTCGAGCGCCCGGCACGAGAAGCTGCCGTTCACCTCGAAGCCCTTGTCTCCGAGGAGGCGAACCAGAGGGCGCGTGAAAGGCGCAAGCGGCACTTCGGGCAGCCCACTGGTGGCGAACACGAATGCCCCAGCGCCCTGCGCGCCGGGAAGTGCTTTGACGAAGCCGGTCAGGCGGGGGTGGAGCCTGCTGTAGAAAACTCCCGAGCCGAACCCCACCAGATCGGCCTCGGCCAGTTCCCCCGCGTCGGCCTCCTCGGGGGCAACGACCTTCGCACCCAGCACCTGGGCCATGGTGTCGGCGACACGACGCGTATTGCCGTGCGACACGGAGACGCACACGATGACGGCCTTCATCCTGACGATCCCTTTCTCTCGGTTCCGTAGTGAGGACAGCGCAGCGGCGCCGGATGTGACATCGCGCCGGCGTGACGGCCGCCCTACCCACTCGGCCGTGAGGGTCGCCAGGCCCCCACCCGGGCGCTTATGCGTCCTGCTCCGCTGTGCGCGCGGAGGCGAGGAACGTGGCGATCCGGGCCGCGCCGGTGCGCTCCAGCCAGGTGTTGAAGTCCATCGCGTCCGGATGGATCTTCCGGGTGGCGTGGACGTCCGCGCGGTAGCCGCGATCGTTGAGCCACTCGTTGGCGTAGGCGAAGTCTTCGCTCACGGTCCGGATCGCGTCGATCGGAACCTGAACGTAGGGCAGCGGTATGCCGAGCGCCTGGCCGACGGCCGCGGCAATCCGAACCGGCGTGAGTTCGTCCCCGGCCAGGGAGACCGCCCTGCCGATCCACTCCTCCGGCCGGGAGAACGCCAGCGCGGCGACGGCGCCGACATCGTCGACGGCCATGAACTGCTGGGGAACGTCCGGCGCGAGTCCGGTGGACAGGTTCCCGTTCCGCAGCGCGTATGCGCCGGTCAGGTTCTCCATGAAGGAGACCGGCCTCAGGATTGTCGCGGGCAGGCCGAGCGCCGCGATGTGCTGCTCGATCCGCCACTTGCTGACCAGGTTCACCGGCAGCTTCTCCTCGAGGTGTCGGTCCGCTCCGGCGACCGAGGTGAAGACGAAGTGGCCGATGTCGGCGGCGTGCGCTGCCTCGGCGACGTTCACGCCCCACCGCACCTCGTCCTCGGTGGTGAAGTCCGGCGCGGTGCCGGGCGAGCCGACGGTGGGCTGGACGCTGAACAAGCCCCAGGCGCCCTCCGCCGCGGTGGTCAGGGAGTCGAGGTCCTCCATCTGAGCCCGCACCACCTGCGCGCCTGCCCGCGCCAGCGCCGTGGCCCGCGCCCCCTTCGGGTCGCGCGTCAGCACGCGTACCTGCCAGCCGTCGCGGAGCAGGTGATGCGCGACCGCGCTGCCCTGCAGGCCGGTCGCACCCACCACCGCGATGGTCCTCTGCGTCAAGCTCACGTTCTTCTCCGTCCCGTCCCGCGAAGAAGGGCCGCCGCCGCAGACTAAGTGGGGTGGCCCCCCGTTTATAGGTCGCTACAATATGGAGGGCCACCCCATTTATCAAGCCCCAGGAGTCACCGTGCCCAGGGACACCGCGATCCCACCCCGCCGGCCACTGCGCGCCGACGCCCGCCGCAACGTCGAAAAGATCGTGGCCGCAGCCGGTGCCTTGATCGCCGAGCAAGGCGCCGACGTCTCCCTGGAGGAGGTCGCGCGCCGTGCCGAAGTCGGCTCGGCGACCCTGCACCGGCACTTCCCCTCCCGGCATGCGCTCCTGGAGACCGTCTTCAAGGGCCGGGTGGAAGCCCTGTGCGCGAAGGCGGACGATCTGCTCACCGAACCCGACCCGGGTCGGGCGCTGTCCACCTGGCTCCACGCCGTCGGCGCGCACGCCGTGGCCAACCGGGGCCTTGGGGCGTCGCTGATGCGCGACGCGGACCCGGCTCTGGGCGAGACCTGTCACGCCGTGATCACCGCGGCCGGAGAATCCCTCCTTGCACGCGCCCGAGCGGCGGACGCCGTACGCCCCGAGGTCACCATCGACCTGTTGCTGAAGCTCGTCGGCGCCATCGCGCTGGCCACCGAGCGGGACATCGACGGCCCGGCCGAGGCCGACCTGCTGCTGGCGATCGCCATTGACGGCGTACGCGCGCGCTGACCCTCCCGGGGCGTGCAGCGGCGGCGGCCAACCGTGGGTGGCGTTCAGTACTCGCTGGGCGTCAGGCGTCCGGCAGTATGACCCTGTGATCGTCCTACCCGGAACCCGTGACCGAACCGCCGTCGACCTGGTCCGGAGCCGTGCGGCGGCAGCCGTGGCCGCTCTGGTGACCGTCGTTATGGGGCTGGGGTTGAGGGCCGTGACGGCGGGGAGCGTGGCCAAGTACGGCGGAGACGCGCTCTACACGGTCCTGATCATGACCCTTGTCGTTCTGGTCGCCCCACGGGTGACGCCCCTGAGGGCCGCCGCGAGCGCGCTGGCCTTCAGCTGGGCGGTCGAGTTCCTCCAGCTCAGCGCGGTACCGGCGGAACTCTCCGAGCGCAGTGTCGTCGCCCGGCTCGTGCTCGGGTCGACTTTCAACGCACCCGACCTCTTCTGGTACGGGGTCGGCGCGGGAGCGGGATGGCTCGTCCACACCGCGGTGCGGCGGAGGCAGCGCCGCTGATCACCGCCGGCTGAGGGGGAGGCGGACAGCGAGGGCATCGACCGTGGTCCGGCGACGCGGTCTCGCCCGCGCGTGCCGGTTACGCCGAGAAGCGGGGCAGAGCGCCGACGACGCGGTTCCACACGGAGCGGGTGGCGCCAAAACCGCTCTCGTGCACCCAGACGTGCGTACACGCGGGGCACTGCAGGTGGAGCAGGCTGCCGGTGTTGGTGAGCAGGTAGCGCCAGTGCGTCGAGCAGGTCCGCCGCTGCTCGCAGGGCTCACAACCCTGGGCGTCATCGCACTTCGGGCAGGCCACCCAGGCACGTCGCCCGGGGTCGGCCTGCGGGTCAAGCGGCAGCACGGCCGTCTCCCCTCGCCGGCAGCACACCGGCCGCGACCAGGTCGTCGTAGAGGCGCTGCTGCTGCGCGTCGAGTCCGGAGTACAGCAGGTCGTACGCGGCCTCCTCGCCGAGCAGCACCTCGAGCGGATCCCAGTCCGGGCCGAGGGCTTCCATCACCTGGGCGCGCCGGAGCACCTCCTGCGAGGTGAGGTCCACCTCGAAGTCGACCAGCGCGGACGCGCCGGAGGCGCCGGGCTCGTCCGGGGAAGGGATGGGGTGGTGAGGGGCCATGGAATCGAACTTAGGTATCCCTTCGTTTCCAGGTCAAGGGAGGGTGGGCGGAGTCACAGACCAGGGCCTCGTGCTGCTGGGCGACGCGCGGTGTCCCGTGGGGTGCCGGCCGGGCTGCGGTGTGGGCGGGAGACTGCCGCGCATGGACGTGGACGTGGACGTGGAGTCGGTGGCGGGGCAGCTGTACGGGTTGCGGCCGGCGGAGTTCACCGCGGCCCGGGACGGGTACGTGGCCCGGGCCCGCAAGGCCGGGGACAAGCGGCTTGCCGCCGCGATCGCCGCGCTGCGGCGGCCGACGGTCGCGGCGTGGACGGCCGGCCTACTGGCACGCCACCGGCCGAAGGAGGCCCAGCAGCTCGTCCGGCTGGGCGAGGCGCTCCGTGCCGCGCACCGGACGCTGGACGCCGAGCAGCTGCGGACGCTGTCGCACGAGCAGCACGTGGTGATCGGGCGGCTCGCGGGTACCGCGCGTGCTCTGGCGGCCGAGGCGGGGCAGACGGTGAGCGAGCCGGTGCTGCACGAGGTCGAGCAGATCCTCCATGCGGTGCTCGCCGATGCCGACGTCGCCGCGCAATGGGCGGCGGGCCGGCTGGTGAAGGCCCCGGACCTGGCGTGGGGATTCACCGGCCTCGAACCGCAGCCCGGCGCCGCTCCACCCCGACCGAAGCGGCCCGACCGCCCCGCCGAGCCCGCGACGCGGCCAGGTCGACCCCCGGAACCGGATGCGGACACGCGGGCGGTGCGGGCACGCCGCGAGCGTGAGCAGCAGGCCCGGGCTGAGGCGGCCGAGGCTCGAACCGAGGCGGAGCGCCTGGAGGCCGCACAGGCCGTGGCGCGGGACCTGGCGGAACGGGCCCGCGCGGCCGTGGCCGCGGCCGACGAAGACGTACGGGCCGCGACGGAGCGTTTGAAGGCGGCGCGGGCGGCGAGCACGGACGCGGTCGCCCGCCACCGCGAGGCAGAGCGAGCGGCAGCGCGGGCGCGGTCGCGCGCTGAGACAGCCGCGGGCAAGGTCGAGAAGCTCACCGGCCGGAAAGAGTGACCGGTTGGCCGTGTGGCCCGGACTCCACCGCCCGTACGGTCAGGCCGAGTTCCCGTCTGAGCAGTCCGGCAGTCGACCGGGTGGCCACCAGGCCATGCCTCACCACGTGCTCACGGTTGGTGCGGATCCGGTCCAGCAGATCGGACTTCCGTTCGTCGTGCGCGACTAGAGAGCGATCATCGATCGAAAGCCGGTGCTTGGGGCGTGGCCGCGCTCCGTCTGGATCACAGCGGCTGTTCGACCGCGCTGGTCCCGCTGCCCTCCTGGGACTCCCATGTCCACGTCTCCTCCAGGCGGAGACGGCCGTCGGGGAGTTCCGTCACGAGGGAAACGCAATGCCCGGAGGCGGTCGTACCGTCGGGGCGGAGCTGGACGTAGCGGAAATCGATGGTGTCGTCGGCCCGGGTGCCGACCAGATGACCCCTGACCACGTCCCCGCCCGAGTACTCGGCCCAGACTCGGCCGTCCTGCTCGTGGTACGTGAACCGGGTCCGCGTACCGACTTGTCCGGGTGCCTGGTCGGCCACGGGGACGAAGACGAGGCCGTCGAGCGAGCTGGCCATGGGCGACTCCTGAAGGAAGGCGGTGCTCCGGGTCGGGGTCGGCCCCCGGTTACATGGACGGTCCGGGCCACCCTAGTGCTGTGGGGCGGGCCTGGCGGTGCCCGCACGGGGCAGGCAGGCCGGACATGCCAGGTGGTGGTGTCGAAAATGCGGTGCCGTGCGGTCGGTGGAGATGCAGACTCGCTCCATGGTGGACATACAGGCGTTCAGGGACGAGATCAGCCGCCGAGCGGCCGGCGAGACCGGCGGGTCGGCGGGCGATCCGGCCGTGCGGACGGCGGTGTTGCTGGAAGGGCTGAGTGACCTCGCGGCCGTCGAGGCGCTGGCCACGCGGCGCGGCCGGGACCTGGCCGCCGAGGGGGTGTGCGTGGTGTCGATGGGCGGGGCGATGAACATCGGCCGCTACGCCGAGTTGCTGGGGCCGCCCGGCCTTGGCCTGCGCTTGGTGGGACTGTGTGACGAGCGCGAACAGCCCTTCTTCGACCGCGGCCTGAAGCGGGCATCGGCGCCGCACGGGGACGTCTTCGTGTGCGAGGCGGACCTGGAGGACGAGCTCATCCGCGCGTTGGGCACGGAAAGGGTCGAGGAGATCGTCCGCGCCGAGGGGGACCTCCGTTCCTGGCAGACCTTCCTGCGCCAGCCGGCGCACCACGGCCGTCCCCGGCAGCAGCAGTTGCGGCGCTTCCTCGGCACGAAGAAGGGCCGCAAGATCCGCTACGGCAGCCTCCTGGTCGAGGCCCTCGACCACGAACAGGTGCCGACCCCACTCGACGACCTCCTCGCGAGCCTGTGACCGACCTGCCAACTGCCGGGTCCGGTGGCCCTGGGCCCCTACTTCTCCACGAGTGGTTCCAGGACCACGGAGCCGGGCAGCGCCCTGGCCATGTCGTAGGCGTACACCCCGGGCCGCACCCAGATGTACCAGTCGCCGGCGGCGACGATGGTCTGCCGGTACGGACCGCTTCGCCGCGACGCAATGGAGTCGCCGACCTCGTCCCGGCCGAACCTCGCCGTGCTCAGCACCGAAATCTCGTTGTAGACGGTCGTTCCCCGGTGCTGCACCCCGCAGGTGGCATCCGAGCCCAACTTGTTCTCGTTCCGCAGGGTCACCTTGCACTCGAAGCCGCCCTTCGCCATGGCGGCGATCACGTCATCGGCCGCCCTCTACTCGGGACCGGTCGGCACCTGGCTCGGCATCGGCGTCAGTGGCTTGGGACCCCGGCCACCGCCGACGAGGCCGCAGCCGCTCAGTGTCAGGAGCAGAGCCGGCAGCAGCGGGATGGGTCTCCGTGTGCGCATGAGTTCTTTCCCCGGGTCTTGATGTCGCCGCCGCGGCTGCCCGACTCGTCACCGTACTGCTCGTTCAGCTCCCGCACCTCAGGGGTGTCCGCCGCGTAGAGGGTGAAGAGCTGCTTGTCCGTCCGCGCCGGGTTCCCCTAGACGTACTTGGTGAGTTCCGCGTCACTGAGACGCCCCAGGAACGTCCCGTCCGGCAGCGTGAACGCCCCCGGGTGGTTCTCCATCACCGCCCGCGCCCCACCCGGCGTGGCTCCGGCCGGAGGGGCTCGGTTGGGGAGTCGGTCGGGGTCAGGTGCTCGCCGCGTCGTACTGTTCGCGTGCCTGCTCGACCGCCGTCATCCGCTGCGCTGTCCACAGCGCGAGGCCACGAATCTGGTCGGCGGCTTCCCGGCCGAGATCCGTGAGGGAGTAGTCCACGCGGGGCGGGATGACGGGCTTGGCGTCGCGGTGGACCAGGCCGTCGCGTTCCAAGGTTCGCAGGGTCTGGGCCAGCATCTTCTCGGTCACCCTGCCGATCTCCCGGCGCAGTTCGCTGAAGCGGTACGAGCGGTCCAGCAGCGCGATCAGCACCAGGACGCCCCATCGGCTGGTGATGTGCTCCATGACGACGCGCTCGGGGCACGTCGTGTCGCCGTCGGTGTTCCGCACGCCGTCTACGAGCGTTCCCTTGCTTACTCCCATGTAAGTACCTTACTTCAAAGTGGGTACTTCCTGTGAGTTAGTGCCATGCCTAGGGTTAGCGCACGTAGCCACCCACAGAGGAGATGTCCGACCATGAGCATCGTCGTCACAGGCGCCACCGGAAGCCTCGGCCGTTTCGTCATCGAAGGCCTGCTGGAGAAGGTTCCGGCGGACCACATCACCGCCGTCGTCCGGAGCGAGGAGAAGGCCGCGGGCTTCGCCGCCCGCGGCGTGAAGATCGCGGTGGCCGACTACAACACCCCCGAGACCTTCGACGGCCTCTTCTCCGCCGGGGACAAAGTGCTCCTCATTTCCGGCAACGAGATCGACAAGGGCCGCGTCGGCCAGCACAAGGTCGTCCTCGGCGCCGCGAAGGCGGCCGGTGTCGCGCTCTTCGCGTACACCAGCGCCCCGGGCAGCCTGAGCGCAGCCCTCGCGGACGACCACAGGAACACGGAGACGGCCATCCTCGACTCGGGTGTGCCCTACGTACTGCTGCGCAACGGCTGGTACAACGAGAACTACACCGAGCATCTGGCGCCCGTGCTCCAGGCCAACGCCGTCACCCAGGCCGCGGGCGAGGGCCGCGTCGCCACCGCCGCCCGCGCCGACTACGCCGCCGCCGCGGTCGCCGTGCTCACCGGCGAGGGTCACGGCAACGCGACGTACGAGCTGAGCGGCGACACCGCCTGGAGCTTCGCCGAGTACGCCGCCGAGCTGGCGCGGCAGACCGGCAAGGAGATCGGCTACAACGCCGTCTCCGTCGAGACCTACACCGACATCCTGACCGACCACGCCGGATTCCCCGCGCCCGTGGCGGCGATATTGGGCGGCGTGGAGACGTCCATCGAGAAGGGCGAACTGGCCGTCACCAGCGGCGACCTGTCGCGCCTGACCGGGCGGCCCACCACACCGATCGCCGACTCGATCTCCGCCGCGCTCAAGGGCTGAAACCGGAACCCGAGCCCTGACGTCGTGTCGCTCACAGCTCGGTAACCGTGTCGCCGTGACGGTGAGCGACCCTCCATTCACCACCCTCACGGCGGTACACCTGCGTGACCCTCAACGTGTACGTGCGCGGCTGTCCGTCGACAGAGGCGGACGTGTGTTCAAAGCCGGCCGTGTAGGCCATGTCGCCCACGACGTCGTAGGCCTGCAGCTCGAACTCGTACGAGGTGCATTCCGAGAAGCTCTCCCCGAGCGCGGCAAAGAGCTCGTCGAGCTCCCGCCGGCCGTTGGCGTTGCGCCACGCCCCCAGCACGCTCACGGGCTCGTTGCGCGACCAGAGGGCTCGGCGTGGCGCCGGGTTTCCGTTGTGCAGTGCACGCTCCGCCTCGTACAGGGCGGTGTTGACCCACGCCAGGAAGGAATGGCGGTCGCTCGTTCCCTCACCGTGATGGCTCATCGCAGCCGCACCCCGAATTCCTTGATCATTTCGCCGACGGCCCCTTCGGCGCCCTCGGAGACGGCGAACATGTTGAGGAAGCCGTGGACCAGGCCGTCGTAGTTGCGGACGAAGACGTCGACTCCGGCGTCCTTCAGCACCCGGGCGTACGCCAGGCCCTCGTCGCGGAGCGGGTCGTGTGCGGCGGTGGCGATGACGGCGGGGGCGAGCCCCTCGTGGCTCGCCGCGCGCAGGGGGGAGGCCCGGAAGTCGGTGGCGACGGAGGCGTCTTCACCGAGGAGGATCGTCGTGAGGTCACGGAGGTCCTGGAGCGTGAGCAGAAAGCCCTCGGCGTTCTCGGTGTAGGACGGGTATTCGACCGTGGTGCGGTCCGTGGCGGGGTAGGCGAGCAACTGGGCCGCGAGCTGTTCCCCGGCGTCGCGGAAGGCGAGGGCGACGGAGGCGGCGAGGGCGGCGCCGGCGCTGTCGCCCGCGACGGCCAGCCGGTCGCGTCGGCCGCCGTGGTCGTCGATGCGGCCGGCCGCCCACCGGGTCACGGCAAGGCAGTCCTCGAACGCCGCCGGGAACTTGTTCTCGGGCAGCCGCCGGTAGTGCACGGCGATGACGACGGCCTTGAGATCGTGGCAGAGCCGGCGGGCGACGTGGTCGTGGGTGTCGAGGTCCCCCACGATCCATCCGCCGCCGTGGAAGAAGACGAGGGTCGCCGCAGGCCCATTGCCGGCAGGCCGGTAGATCCGCACCGGTACGGAGCCGGCAGGGCCCGGGACCGTGTCATCCGACACCGATCCCACGGCGATCGGCGTCCTCGGTGCCACCATGGCGTTCGAGTCGCGTTCGCCTTCTCGGAGTTCCGCGGGATCAGTTGTGATGATGCGCTTCTTCGGGACGGCGGAGACCTGCTGGAGGAGCGCGGCGATGGCCGGGTCCAGGGGCATGACGAAGGCCTTCCCGAGTGCCTACGACGGGTTTGGTGTCCCGATCGACTTGAGCCGAGACGAAAGGACTCCGCCGTCCAGGAGACACACCCCGGCGGGGCGGTAGGGGGAGGCGCGCCCTGAGCGGCCGCGTCGACCCTCCATCGGACCGATCACGCGGGTCGGTCGAGGCCGCCCGCAGGGTGCGGGCGGCCTCGGAGCACGGGGACCTCGACGCGCGGTGCGTCGTGACGGGGAGCGGCGCGGTTCAGTAGTGCTGGGCCAGGCAGAATTCGTGGTCCTCGGGATCGGCCATCACGACGACCACGCCCTCGTCGTAGTCGTGCCGTTCGCCGGTGAACCGGCCGCCGAGAGCGATGACCTGGGCGATGCCCCGGTCGATGTCGTCGACCACGACGTCGAGGTGCAGGCGTGCCTTGCCGCGCTTCGGCTCGGTCACGGGCTGGAAGACGAGGCGAGGTTGCGGATCGCCCGGATGCCCGAGGTAGACCCAGCCGGGCCGGGTCGGTCCCGGCCGGCGGTCCAGGAGCGTGCTCCAGAAGCCCGCCACCCGCTGCACGTCGACACAGTCGATCGTCACTCCGCCCCATCGGTTCGCCATGGTGTCAGCCCTCCTGTGTGGTCGTGTGGGATGTCGAACGCCCCTCGCGGACCCGTTGCTCCGCGAGCTGCCCGGCCGCGATCGCGGGTGTGGTCCGGTGGGTCCGGGCCGAGTGGAAGACCTGTCGGAGCGTGTCCGCGATTTCCGCGATGCGCTCGGTGATCCGTTCCTCGGATTCCCGGCGCAGTTCGACACCGGTGGCGTGGATGACTCCGCCGGCACTGACGACCACGTCCGGAGTCCAGAGGATGCCTCGCGCCGCGAGGAGGCCGGCGGTGGCCGGATCGTCGAGTTGGTTGTTGGCCGGGCCGGCGACGGCGGCGCACCGCAGCCGCGGCACCGTGCGGGCCGTCAGCAGGCCGCCGAGCGCGGCCGGTACCAGGATGTCGACCTCCATGCTGAGGGCGTCGTCCGGATCCACCCAGGTCGCGCCCAGCTCCTCGGCCAGCCTGCGTGCGGCCGGGTCGATGTCGGTCACGACGAGCCGTGCGCCGGCCCGGTCCAGGAGCCGGGCAACGTGGGCGCCGACCGCACCGAGGCCGATCACCCCGAAGGTCCGGCCCGCGAGCCCCGGTGAGCCGAAGGCCTCCTCGGCCACCGCGCCCAGTGCCGCGAGGGTGCCGCGCGCGGTGTGGAGGGAGGAGTCGCCGCTGCCGCCGTCCTCGACCGGCCGGCAGCAGACGTGCGCGGTGCGCGCGCCGATCACGGTCATGTCGGCCGGGCTGCTTCCCACGTCCGGGCCCGCGATGTAGCGGCCGCCGAGCGCTTCGATCGCATCGCCGAGATCGTGGAACAGCGCCGTACGCGCCGCTCCCGTCGGCCGTGCCGCCGTCGGCAGGGCGACGACGGCCTTCGCGCCGCCGTGGTCCAGACCGGCCAGCGCGTTCTTCTCGGTCATCGCCGCGGCGAGCCGCAGCGCGTCCGCGATCGGGGCGGCGGGGTCGGCGTAGTGAGCGATCCGGCACCCGCCGGCCGCCGGGCCGAGAGAGGTCGAGTGGATCGCGACGGTGATCGCGAATCCGGTGCGGTGGCCGCGTACGACCTGCACCAACTCGTGTGAAAGATTCGGAATGTTGAGGGACAGAGCTTGCTCAAGTGCGGCTGTCATGGGGCGAAGCTAGCCCTTCAAACAATGCTTACGGCCATCGGTCGAACAAAATTCGGTAGGGGGGCCATACTCGCCCCATGGACGAACTTGATTCGGCGATCGTCAGGCATCTGCAGCGAGATGCGCGGCAAACCAACCGCGAACTCGCCCGCACCCTCGGCATCGCCCCGTCGACCTGCCTCGAACGCCTCCGGGCACTGCGCGCCCGCGGGGTCATCACCGGCTACCACGCCGCGGTCGACCCGGCCGCCCTGAACCGCCACGTCCAGGCGCTCATCCACTTCCAGATCCGCCCCCTCAGCCGGGCGGTCATCGAGGCGTTCAAGACCTATGCCGCCGGCCTGCCCGAGGTCAGCACCGTCTATGTCGTCACCGGCGGCGACGACATGATCGTGCACGTCTCCGTGCCGAGCGTGGACTACCTCCACGGCTTCCTCATGGACAAGTTCACCGAGCGCCGCGAAGTCGTCGGATTCCGTACCTCTGTGATCTACCAGCACACCCACAACCAGGTGCTCGCCCCGCTCACACCTTGACCCGCCAGGGCACGGTCGGATGAGATGATCCAAATCGTCACACGGGAGACGTCAACGCATGACTACGCCACCATCGCCACTCGGAGCGGAGCGGACTGACGGATCATCCGTCAAGATCGGCGCTCTCGTTCCGCTGACTCGGCCCGGCTGGGTCGAGGCCGGCCGACACCTGCTCGCCGGCCTCGAGCTGGCCGTCCGCGAGGTCAACGCCGCCGGCGGGATCGTCGGAAGACCACTCGAGCTGGTGGTCCGAGACACCGCGGCTGATCCACAGAGGGCCGCGGCGGCCGTGGACGAATTGGCCCGCATGGGCGTGGCCGCCTTGGCGGGGGAGTACCACAGCGTCGTCGCTCGCGCCGTTGCCGCCAGAGCCGACGCCCTCGGCCTGCCGTACCTCTGCTCGTCGGCGGTTCTCGACGCGCTCACCGAACAGCCGACGGATTGGGTCGCGCGCCTCGCCCCCGCGCAGTCCCACGGCTGGCAGATCTACGCGGACTTCCTGCTCGGCGCGGGCCACGGTCGAGTCGCCGTGGCAGCCGAGCCGAGTGTCTACTGGGCATCGGGGGCCCGCATTCTGCGGGACCACCTCGCGCCACGCGGCGGCACCGTCATCGAACTCGACATGCGCGCGCTCACCCCCGCGGCCCTGTGCGACGAACTCGTCGACCATGGCGCGACAGCCCTGCTTCTTCTGGTCGGCCACCCGGAGCCGGCAGTGCCGATCGTCAAGTCCGTCCGCCGCGACCACCGCCTCGCCGAGATCATGATCGGTGCTCCGGCCGGGCAACCGGAGTTCGCCGAATGGGCGACGCTGCTGGGCGGCGACGGCGCCGCGGTCCCGTTCCTGCGCTACCTGCCCGAGCGCCTCAGTCCGCTCGGTGCGCGAGTCGACACGGCCCTGCGCGAGCGGCTGGCCGAAGCGCCCTCCTTCGTCGCCTTCGAGGGCTACGACACGGTCGCCGTCCTCGCGGATGTGCTGCGTTCTCACGGCGCGGACCGGGCGCGCATTGCCGAATCCTGGCCGCGCGTCGCGGTCGAAGGCACCCGCGGCCGGATCCGTTTCTCCCGCACGCCCGGCATCAACGTGTGGCAATGGGCCTGGACGCCCGTCCAAGTCGTCGATCGAGATCCGGCGGTACCCGATCGCTTTCGGATCCTTCACGCCGGCTGAGCACACGTACGGGCCCATCATGGACGGCATGACGACCGAATCACGTGCTCGTTCATTCAGTGCGGCGGCCGCGCGCTACGCCGCGCATCGTCCTTCCTACCCGCCCGTGCTCTTCGACACCCTGGCCGAACTCGCCGGCTTCCCGCTCGCGGGCGCGCGAACCGCCGACGTCGGGGCCGGTACGGGCATCGCCACCGCCCTGCTGGAGGCGCGCGGGGCCCGCGTCGTCGGGGTGGAGCCCGGCGAGGGCATGGCCGCGGAGTTCCGGCGCCGCAATCCCCGTACGCCGCTGGTGCGCGCGGATGGCAACCGGCTGCCGCTGGCCTCCGGTTGCCTGGACCTGCTGACCTACGCGCAGTCCTGGCACTGGACCGACCCGGCCCGCGCCGTCCCCGAAGCACTGCGGGTGCTGCGCCCCGGCGGGGCACTGGCGGTCTGGTCGAACGACCCGGACGTCACCGTCGGATGGATAGCGGACCAGCAGACCCGCATCGAGGAGCGGTTCGGCCCGGGCTGGTACATCAACGAGCGCACCCGCTCACAGGAGGGAGTGCGGTTCACCCACCGCCGCCTGCCGTGGTCGCGGCGCGTCCCCGTCGACACACATCTGGCCAAACTGTCCACGCACTCCCTCTTCCTCGTCGGCGAGCCGGGCACGGACGCCTTCCTCGCCGACGAACGAGCCCTCCTCATGGAGCGGTTCCCGGACGGATGGGTGAACGAGCACTACGTGGTCGACCTGAGCCTCGCCGTCCGCTCGAAGACCGGCTGAGGTCCGGCGGTTACGCTTCCGCCGTGAGCAGCGCGCAGTGGAGCCGTAGACGGGCGATCGGTGCCGGACTCGGTGCGGCGGCGTTCGCGCTGACCGGATGCTCGGGGGACTCCGCCCCGGTGCGGCGCCTACGCCTCGCGACGGGGCCGCAGGGCGGCCCGTACAACGCGTTCGGGCACGCCCTGGCACAGGCCGTCGCCGGGAGCGGCGGCCCGCTGGAGGTCGTACCGGTGAGCACGGCGGCCAGTGTGGACAATCTGCGGAAGCTGGACGACGGCTCCGCCGACCTGGCGCTGGCCATGGCGGACGTGGCCGAGGACGCCGTGCTGGGGCGTGAGTCGTTCCCCCGGCCCGCCAAGGTGACGGCGCTGGCCCGGGTCTACGTGAACTACACGCACCTCCTCGTCCCGGCGGACGGGCCGGTGCGATCGGTGGGCGGGCTGGCCGGTCGTCCGGTCGCGTCCGGTGCGGCGGGGTCGGGGGCGCAGGTCGTGGCGGGGCGGGTGTTGAGGGCGGCCGGGCTGAGCGACGGCCCGACGCCGGCACACGAGCGGCAGCTGGGTCTCGCGGAGTCGGTGAGGGCGCTGCGTGCGGGCACGGTCGACGCACTGTTCTGGTCCGGTGGCGTGCCCACACCGGCGCTCTCGGGACTGGCGAACGAGCTGCCGTTGCGGTTCCTGCCGCTGGACGGCTACGTGGGCACGCTGCGAGAGCGCCACGGCCCCGTCTACACGGCGGTCACCCTCCCGGCCTCGGTGTACGGGCTGGCGGAGCCGGTGGGAACCATCGGCGTCGGCAACTACCTCCTGGCCCGTGACGACGTACCGGCGAGTGCCGTACGCGCATTGCTCCAGGTGGTGTTCGACCGCTGGCGAGACCTGCTGCGCGAGGTGACCGCGGGAGCGCGGCTGGAGCCCCGGTTCGCCATCTCGACCGGGGAAGTGCCCCTCCACCCGGGGGCGGTCGCGTACTACCGCTCGGTGTACGGCTGAGGCGGTACGGGCGGCCGCGAGGAGGGGAGCCGGAACTCGACGACCAGACCGTGGGGCGCATTGGCGCCGACTTCGAGCAAGCCGCCGCTGATGCGGGCGATCTCGTCGGCGATGGCCAGTCCGAGTCCGCTGCCGCGAACGTTCTGGTGCTCGGGGGAACGTGTGAAGCGCCGTAGCACCAGGGCCAGTTGGTCCTCCCGAACTCCCGGACCGTCGTCGGCGACCCGCACGACGGCCATCCCGTCCGCGCCGCGCGTGGCGGTCACCTCGACGCGGCCGCCGCGCGGTACGAACTTGACGGCGTTGTCGAGGAGCGCGTCCAGGATCCGGCCCGCGGCGTCGGGCAGGGCGCGTGCCCGCAGGTCCTCGGCCAGCTCCGGGGCCGTCAGTCCCAGGCCGGCGTCGCGGAAGACCGGATCCCAGGCCCCCACCCGCTCCCGTACCGCCTGCGACACGTCCTGTTCGCTCGGCTCCGCCGCGTTGGACTCCACTCGCGCCAGGGCCAACAGGCCGTCGAGCAGCTCCTCCAGGCGTTCGGCCTCGTCCAGGGCGCGGGTGTGCTCGGCGCGGCCCGGACCGGGGGCGATGTACGGTTCGACGTTCTCCAGCTGCAACACCAGGGTGGCCAGCGGATTGCGCAGCTGGTGGGAGGCGTCGGCGACGAAGTCGCGCTGGCGGCCGATGGAGTCGGAGACGGCCTGCGCCATGGTGTTGAAGTGCTGCCGCAGATGGCGCAGTTCCGGCGGCCCGGTGCCGGAGACGGCTCTGGCCCGGAGGCTGCCGGCGGCCAGTCCCTCCACCGCCCGGTCCAGGTCCAGGAGCGGGCGCATCAGCCAGCGCGAGATCCCCGCCGCGACCAGGGCCGCCGCCGCGAAGGCGGCGAGCGCCCCGGCGGCGATGAGCGACCAGCGGACCGTCACGTCCCGGCGGGCCGCGTCGGTGCGTACGGTCAGCAGCACGGCCCCGCTGACCCGCTCGTCCCGGCCCACCGGCTCCGCGAGTACGACGGACGTCGGGCCCCAGGGGCGAAGGGTGGGCAGCCGGTCGGTGGACCGTCCGGTGAGGGCGCGTCGACGGGCTTCCGCAGCCGCGGAGGGCATTTCCGAAGCGGTACCTGAGCCTGATGGACCTGAACCGGTTCCGGCCCGTGTGACCGTCGCGCCCGCCGTGTCGACCACGACCACCCCCGCCCCGTACAGCTCGGCGTACCGCCTGATCTCTGCGGACAGTTCCGACCGGTCGGCGCCGGTTCGCATCCGCTCGGCGAGATCGGCGAACCGCACGGCGTCCGAGCGCCGCTGCAGGAGCAGGTGCTCCGTCCGTCCTCGCGCGTAGGCATCGGCCAGCGGGAGGCAGAGCAGCAGCGCCGCGACCCCCATGAGCACCATCAACACCGCGAGGAGCCTGCGTCTCACCGTGCGCCGTCCGACTCGCCGCGCGACGTGGGGGAGGGGGACCCGAGCTGGTAGCCGAATCCGCGGACGGTGCGCACCAGGCCGGACCGGCCCGTCTTGGCGCGGATGCCCGCCACGTGGACGTCCAACGAGCGGGAGGCGGCGAGGAAGGCGTCACCCCAGATCCGGTCCAGGATCTCCTCCCGGGAATGCACCTCGCCGGGACGGGCGGCCAGCATGGCCAGCACATCGAACTCGCGGCGCGTCAAGCGGACTTCGTCGCCCGCCACGGTGACCGTGCGGCCCGCCAGGTCGACTTCGACGTCTCCGGTGCGCACGGGCTCCCCGCCGGTGACGGCGGTGCCGGTGGAGTGCGTGTCCGTCCGGCGGCGCACGGTGTCGATACGGGCCATCAGCTCGGCCATCCGGAACGGCTTGACGACGTAGTCGTCGGCGCCCGCCCGCAGCCCCTGCACGATGTCGCGTTCCTCGCAGCGCGCGGTCACCACGATCAGCGGTGCGTCGCAGACGGTCCGCAGCCGCCGGAGCAGCTCTATCCCGTCCAGGTCGGGCAGGCCGAGATCGAGGAGGACGAACTCGGCCTCGCGGACGTGCCGCAGGGCGTCCAGAGCCCGGGCGACCCGGCGGACGGTGTGCCCGCGCTGGGCGAGGGCGGTGCCGAGCGCCTGGGCCATGCGGTCGTCGTCCTCTACGAGAAGCGCGTGCACGAACAGCCTCCTCGTGACGGGTAACCGGTAACCGGAAACGGCTACCGGTTGACCCGTGACAGGTTACCGGCGTGGATCAGCGCACGGCCTCGGCAGGACTCGCCGCCGACCGATTCCGATCGACGTCGGCCTCGGCGTCCGCGTCGGCCTCGGCGCGGCTCAGCGCCGCGTTGCGGGTGTCCGGCATCAGGACGTAGGTCACGAGCGAGACCAGCGCGCACCCGGAGACGTACCAGAAGAACATCGTCTCGCGGCCACTGCTCTTGAACCACAGCGCCACGTACTCCGCCGTGCCCCCGAAGAGCGCGTTGGCGATCGCGTACGGCAGCGCCACGCCCAGGGCGCGCACCCGGGTCGGGAACAACTCGGCCTTGACCGCCGCGTTGATCGAGGTGTAACCGGTGACGATCACCAGGGCGAGCAGGGACAGGCCCAGCGCGGACCAGTACGACGACGCCGACCCGAGGGCGGTCATGATCGGGTACGTGCCGACGGTGCAGCCCACCGCGAAGGTGATCAGCAGAGGTCGCCGGCCGATCCGGTCGGACAGCATCCCGGCGAACGGCTGGAGCACGGCGAAGAGGGTCAAGGCGGTGAAGCTCACCAGGGTGGCGGTCGTCTTCGCCATGCCCGCGCTGCCGACCAGGTACTTGGTGAGGTAGGTCGTGTACGTGTAGTAGGCCACGGTGCCGCCGAGGGTGAGCGCCATGACCAGGCCCGCCTGTCGCCGGTGCTCCCACAGGGCCTTCAGCGTGCCGCGCGCGCCGTCGTCGTGGGCGTCCTCGCCCGACGACTGCTCCTTGAAGGCGTCGGTCTCCTGGAGCCGCCGCCGCAGCCAGAAGACGACCACCGCGAACAGGGCTCCGAGGACGAACGGAATGCGCCAGCCCCAACTGCTCAACTGGGCGGTACTGAGCGTGTGCTGGAGGGTGATCAGGATGCCCAGGCCGAGCAGCTGTCCACAGGTCATCGACACGTACTGGAACGACGATCCCAGGCCGCGCCGGTTGCGGGCCGACGCCTCGGTGAGGTAGGTGGCGCTGGCCGCGTACTCGCCGCCGATGCTCAGGCCCTGGAGCAGACGCGCGAGCAGCAGCACCAGCGCGCCGAAGTAGCCGGCCTGCCCGTAGGTCGGGGCGACGGCGATCAGCAGCGCGGCGACCGACATCATGGTGACGGTGAGCGTGAGCGCGCTCTTGCGGCCGTGCCGGTCGGCGGCGCGGCCGAGGATCCAACCGCCGACGGGGCGCATCAGGAAGCCGACCGCGAAGATCCCCGCGGTGTTCATCAGTTGCGTGGTCGGATTGTCGCCCGGGAAGAAGGAGTCGGCGAAGTAGATCGCGAAGCTCGCGTAGACGAACCAGTCGTACCACTCGACGAGATTGCCGAGTGAGCCGCCGATCAGGGCGAGACGGCGTTTCTTGCGCTCGTCCACGGGAGGCGGTTCGGGCATGACGGTGGACGAAGACATGGCGGCTCCAGACGGAAGTCCCTGATGCGAGACGGAGAACTTCCCCAGCCCCCCGCGCTGGGGAAGTTCCCAGAGCATGCGGGCCCCCGTCGCACCCGGACAAGGTCCGGCACCCAGATCTAACGTTCCGCTAAGAAAGCTTCAGCCCCCCGCTCAGAACAGCCCGTTGGCGTGCGGCAGCTCGTCCGGGACGGGAGCGACGACGTCCCAGTGCTCGACGATCTTGCCGTCGGCGACGCGGAACAGGTCCCAATAGGCGACCGGCACACCGAACTCGCCCTCGGACTGCAGCAGCACGAAGTCGCCCTCCGCGACGACCCTGTGGATCGTCTTGTAGACCAGGTTCTTGCCCTGCCCGGCCCACACTGCGGCCGCTGCCCCGAAGCCGTCCAGGCCGTCGGCGGCCTCCGGGTTGTGCTGCAGGTAGGTCTCGCCGGAGATGTAGTCGGTCAGCACCGAGTAGTCGGCGCCCTTGAGGACCTTCTCCGCGAACTCCACGACGAGCTCGCGGTTGGCCTCGGTCCTGTCGCGGTCGGAGACCTCGACGGGGCCGTCGGTCTGCGAACGGCCGGAGGCCGTGTCCGACACGACCGGAGTCAGCGCGTCCCAGTGCTCCGCGAGCTTGCCGTCCGCGTCCACACGGAACAGGTCGAAGGCCACCAGCGGCTGCGGCCCGAAGCCGTGGTACGTACCGTGAAGTGCCACCAGGTCCCCGTCGGCGATCACCCGGGCGCCCTCGTATCGGAAGCCCTCCGGCAGTCCCGTCACCAGCCGACGCAGTGCCTCGGGGCCGTCCGCCGCGAGGCTGCTGTGCTGACGGTAGTCAGCGGACACCCAGCGGTCCACCGCGCTCGGGTCCCGCCGGCCGAACAGTTCCTCCGCGGCCTCGGTGACGATGTCCTTGCTGCTCATGACACGGCTCCTATCTGTGGTTTCCGGCGACACCTTGCCCGCCGGCTGCACTCCACTCTCTCGGGGTGCCGGCCGCGGCGCACGGTAGAGTCAGGCATGGCCATGGTCGAAATGGGACAACCTCCGTTGATCGAGCGGGGCTACCGCAATCCCACCCGGCCGGATCTCGGCCTGGAGGTCCTCGCCTTCGTGGACCTCAGGCACCGCCTGCCGGGCCAGGAGTTCACGCGCGTGCACCGGCTGGACTTCCACCACCTCACCCTCGTCCACCGGGGCGAAGGCACCGGCATGGTCGACTTCGTCGACCGGCCCTGCCGACCGGGGACCCTGCTGCACATCCGCCCCGGACAGGTGCAGCGCCTGCCCACGACACCCGACGGCGACCCCGCGGACCTGGACGCCACGATCGTCCTGTTCACCGCGGACTTCCCGCCGCGGCTCCCCGCTACCGCCCGGGTGACGGATGACCCGTTCGGCCCGGCCACCTGGCAGCTCGACCGCGACGACCACGACCGCTTCCAGCGGGCACTGGCCGACCTCACGACCGAGTACGCCACCCCTCCGGACCAGGAACCCGAGATCACCAAGGAGCTGCTGCGCCACCTCCTGGCCGGGATCCTGCTCCGCGTCGCCCGCCTCCCCGCTCCCGACGACGGTGCGCGTGCGGCCGTCGCCGGGCCGGAGCCGTACCGACTGTTCCGGCAAGAGCTGGAGCGCTCCTTCGCCGTCCTGCACCAGGCCCACGACTACGCCAACCGGCTGGGCTACTCCCTCAAGACCGTCAACCGAGCCTGTCGGCGGGCCACCGGCCACACCGCCAAACAGCTCGTCGACGCGCGCGTCACGCTGGAGGCCAAGCGCCTGCTGGCGCACACCGATCTGCCCGTGGCAGCCGTCAGCCACCGCCTCGGCTTCTCCGAACCCACCAACTTCGGCAAGTTCTTCGCCCGAGCGACCGGCCAGACCCCGGGCGCCTTCCGCGAGGACCAGAGCTGACCGGCGTCGGGCCGACGCGGCCCCGGCTCCTCGATCAGGAACGGGCACGGCCAGGTGCCGGGAAGCGCATCCCGGCACCTGGCCGTGTTCTTCGCTTGACCGTCCGGTTCAACGACGGCGCGGGCGTGACGTCACGGACAGGTCGTGCCACCGTTCAGCGCATGGCAACGGTGCGGGAGCCGGCCGGTCTGTAGTGGCCTCCCCGGCCGCGGCGGAGGTTCGTCCGCCGCGGTCAGGGTGCTGAGAATATTTCGTTCGGGACGCCCCGATATTTTGTGGGTGCGGAAGCGAAAAATCCCGGGCCCTGGAAGGGAAAATCCCGGTCCCGCAAGGTGGGGGCATCTCACACAACAGTCCGAGTGAAATTCTTCACCGGACAGGGTCGATCCCACTGTGCTACTGTGGATCTCAGTTGCAGTTGTGGTTCCCAAAACTCCAAGTGCCTCCGCCGGTCGATTCTGGCCGTCGGGAGCACTTTTGTATTTCCGGTCGTTTTCCGGTCGGGGTGATCATCGCGGCGACACGGAGTCTGCAGGGTGCAGACTCCGGCGCACTTCCCTCAAGGAGAATGACATGGCATCTGGCACCGTGAAGTGGTTCAACGCGGAAAAGGGTTTCGGCTTCATCGAGCAGGACGGTGGCGGCGCTGACGTCTTCGCCCACTACTCGAACATCGCCGCCCAGGGCTTCCGCGAGCTGCAGGAAGGCCAGAAGGTGAACTTCGACATCGCGCAGGGCCAGAAGGGCCCGACGGCCGAGAACATCGTTCCCGCCTGACGCATACCCGCAGTATGAGCTGGGGCCCGCACCTTGGGTGCGGGCCCCAGCTCGTTGCGTTTGAGGGTGTAGCCCCCTCGCGCATCCGGCATCCGGCATCGCTCGGAGACCCCCGCCGCGACAAGGCCCCGGAATTTGCGGTGACACCGTGTGGCGGCGTGCGGCGTACGTTCCCGGCTCCGGATGCATATTCCGTATGAGCCATAAAGTCGTGATTGCCGGCTCTCTCGCCCAGCTCCGCTCATGTCGGAGACGGCCCCACCGATGCTTCTGTCGGCCGGGCCCCATTTTCACTCTCGCTTTTCAGCCTGGCTCGTTCTCGCTATTCTCCGTGCTGCTCACTTACATCGGGAATTCCTTGATACGTGCCGCATCGAGGAAGGTTCCCCATGAACCGCACACGTACGAACGACCGCTCCTCCCGCAACCGCAAGAGCGGCGGCTACGCCGGTGGCTCCGGCGGCGCCGACCGGGGCAGCCGCTTCGGCTCGTCGGCCCCCAGCCGTTCCGGTGGCCCCAGCCGCTCCGGAGGGCCGAGCCGCTCCGGCGGCCACGGCCGCCGGCCCGCCGCCCTCCAGGGTGAGTTCGCCCTCCCCGAGACGATCACCCCCGCACTGCCCGCCGTCGAGACGTTCGCCGATCTCGACATGCCCGAGCAGTTGCTCGCCGCGCTCGGCGCCGAAGGCCTGAGCGTGCCCTTCCCGATCCAAGGCGCGACCCTGCCGAACACCCTCGCGGGCCGTGACGTCCTCGGCCGCGGACGGACCGGCTCCGGCAAGACCCTCGCCTTCGGCCTCGCCCTGCTGGCCCGTACCGCGGGCCGGCGCGCCGAGCCCCGCCAGCCGCTCGCTCTGGTCCTCGTACCCACCCGCGAGCTGGCGCAGCAGGTGACCGATGCGCTCACTCCCTACGCCCGCTCCGTCAAACTGCGGCTGGCCACGGTCGTCGGCGGGATGCCGATCGGCAGGCAGGCCGGCGCGCTCAGGGCCGGGGCCGAAGTCGTCGTCGCGACCCCGGGCAGGCTCAAGGACCTCATCGACCGGGGCGAGTGCCGGCTGAACCACGTGGACATCACGGTGCTCGACGAGGCCGATCAGATGGCCGACATGGG
The DNA here is from genome assembly GCF_042731135.1 of Streptomyces sp. NPDC059874. NCBI lineage: Bacteria > Bacillati > Actinomycetota > Actinomycetes > Kitasatosporales > Streptomycetaceae > Streptomyces > Streptomyces sp. NPDC059874. Next base: position 90,096 of record NZ_JBHWJY010000004.1, on the reverse strand, counting down.
CTTCATGCCGCAGGTCACCGCACTGCTCGACCAGGTGGGACCGGCAGGACAGCGAATGCTGTTCTCGGCCACCCTGGACCGCAACGTCGACCTGCTGGTACGCCGCTACCTCACCGACCCCGTCGTGCATTCCGTCGACCCGTCCGCCGGTGCGGTCACGACGATGGAGCACCATGTGCTGCACGTCCAGAGCGCCGACAAGCACGCCGCCACCACGGAGATCGCGGCCCGCGACGGTCGCGTGATCATGTTCCTGGACACCAAGCACGCCGTCGACCGGCTGACCCAGGACCTGCTCAACAGCGGTGTGCGGGCCGCGGCCTTGCACGGCGGCAAGTCACAGCCGCAGCGCACCCGCACCCTGAAGCAGTTCAAGAGCGGTCATGTCACCGTTCTCGTCGCCACGAACGTCGCCGCCCGCGGCATCCACGTCGACAACCTCGACCTCGTCGTCAATGTCGACCCGCCGACCGACCACAAGGACTACCTGCACCGCGGCGGTCGAACCGCCCGCGCCGGCGAGTCCGGCAGCGTCGTCACCCTCGTCACCCCGAACCAGCGCCGCGGCATGGTCCGGCTCATGACGGACGCCGGGATCCGCCCGCACATCACCCAGGTCCGCTCCGGCGAGGCCGAACTGCACCGCATCACCGGAGCGCAGGCGCCCTCGGGCATCCCGGTCACCATCACCGCGCCCGTAGCCGCACGCCCCAAGCGCAGCACCACCTCGCGCCCCCGCCGCGGCGGCTCCTCCCAGGCGGCGCGCCGTACCGCCCAGCGACCCGCCTTCGACGCGGCGGCGTAGCAGCCTTCGGGTCGCTCACGCTGCGGGCCGCGCTGCGACGGCCCGTCGATAGGCCACGTGCCCGCCCAGCGCGCCGGTGACGGTGACGGCAGCCAGTCCGGCCAGGGACCACAGCCGACCCTTCGCCGAGCGGCCGTGGAGCCGAGCCGTCAGGGACGCGGTGTAGCAGGCCACCGCGGCCACATTGGAGACGGCGTGGGCCAAGCCGACCCGGGCCTGCTCGGGCGGCAGGTCCGCCCAGTCCACCCAGCCGGCCACCGCTGCCGGGGCGACCCCGGCCAGTCCGACGGCGGTGAGGGTCGTCGTCGCCCGCGGGCTCCCGGGTACGACGTCCAGTACGGCAGTCGACAGCCAGCATCCGATGGGCACCTGCACCAGCACCGGATGCACCGGGTGGCCCAGCGGCCTGCCACGCAACAGATCGCGCATCCCGCCCAGGGGAAGCGAGCGGATGCCCCGCTGGAGCACCCTGATCGCCGGGTCGGCCACCGTTGTCCGCTCGAGCCGGTCCAGGGCCGTCAGCCACCATGTGGAGGCGGTGTCGATCACCGCGGTCCGCCCGGCGATGGTCGAGGTGTCGGGGGTGTGTGAGTTCATACTCGACGCCTACCCGGCGTCACGCGGTGATCCCGCCCTGCCGCCGACTGCACCCGAACGACCGGCCTGCCAATGGGGGTACCGCGGCCGGCTGCGCGGGGTCATTGATCCGCGCTCGGGGGGCCGCCCGCAAGGGAAGGCTGCCGTCAGCGGTGCGCGGTTCGGTGGCCGAACCAGTGGCCTCGGCCGCGCGGGGTGTCCGCCACCGGCGCATGGGTCTCGGGGCGGGCGTCGTCGCGTTGCTCGATCAGATCGTCGCGGTCGCGGTCGCGGTCGACGGCGGCGGCCTCACGGCGTGACGTGTCGAGTTCCCGCCGGGTCTGCGCCGACCGACGGGCCGAACGACGGGCGCTCATGATGACGAGAGTCAGACCCAAGAGCGCTACGGCTCCCACGATGATCCCGCTCAGGAAGAGAGATCCGGTCGAACCAGTGGCGTGGTAGCCGAAAATCGAAAAGTCGTTGCCGACGCCGAGATCGTGCCCCGCACCGGTATTGCCGAATATTCCGGCCACGCCGACGACGAGAGCGGCGATCAGAATGATGAGCCCGAGGATGAGAATCATGGAACTGTCTCCTTGGATCCGCGCCCGGACAAGCCGCCGGACACGGCTGGCGCCTACCCCGGTTGTGAACCGTCAAGCCTGCGCCGGCCCCCCCCGTCCCTGTGGCTTGACCAGTCACGCCAGCAGGTTCACGGCGTGCTGGAACAGGCCGGGGAAGTGGGCCGCAGCGGGGGTGATCAGGGGCGCCAGCCGGGGCTGGTTCCGGGCCCACAGCAGGGACCTCGTCAGCAGCCGGTAGTTGCGGGACAGCCGGCACCACGCGCGTTCGTAGGCCTGCGGTCGGCCCTCGCGCAAGCAGCGCACCAGTTCGGCGGCGGCCGTGAGGGCGAGTGCGAGGCCCTCGCCCGTCAGAGCGTCGACATACCCGGCGGCGTCGCCCACGAACAGGACCCGGCCGGCCACCCGGGAGCGGGCCTGCTGGCGGAGCGGACCCGCGCCCCGGACCGGCGTCCGGCCCGCCGTATCGAGCCGGGACACCAACAGCGGGAATCGGGCCAGCTGGGCGTCGTAGGGGAGCTGTTCGGACGTCAGTACGGCGATACCGACCTGGCGCGGGCCCAAGGGAGTGACGTACGCCTCGCAGCCGGCCGACCAGTGCACCTCCACCAGGTCGCTCCACGGCTCGACGTCGTAGTGGCGCCGCAGTCCGTACCGCGGCGGCTGCCGAGAGGCTGCCGGCCGCACGCTCAGGCCGAGCGCCCGCCGGGTCGGTGAGTGCAGTCCGTCCGCCGCCACGAGATACCGGGCGGCCATCCCGTCCGCGGTGACGTACGCGTCGTACTGGCTCACCCGGCGAACGCGGCGCTGGAGGACCGGGACGCCGAGTCGAGCGGCCCGGGCGGCGAGCGCCTCCTGCAGCACGGTGCGGCGCGCGCCCAGGCCCTGGCCCGCCCGGAACACGGCTTCGGCGCGGCGCTCGCCGGCAGCGTCCACGTAGCGGATGCCGCGCAGGGGCCGGCCGGGCACCTCCACGCCCAGGGCGTCCAAGGCGCGCACGGCGCCCGGCATCAGGCCCTCTCCGCAGGCTTTGTCGATGGGCGTGGGACGCGGTTCGGCGACGACGACGTCGAACCCGGCGAGCGCTCCGTGGATCGCGGTGGCCAGTCCCGCGGGGCCGCCGCCCACGACGAGGAGGTCGATCACGGGGCCGCGCCCGGTACGGGGAGGGGGCGGGAGGGCGCCAGCGCGTCGTCCTCGCAGCGGATGCGTACGGTCAGCAGGGCGGCGTTCAGCAGCGAGAAGCCCAGGGCGGTGACCCAGGCGGTGTGTACCAGGGGAAGGGCCATGCCCTCGACGGCGACCGCGACGTAGTTGGGGTGGCGCAGGTAGCGGTAGGGGCCGGAGCTGATCAGCGGAAGGCCGGGGACGATCAGTACGCGGGTGTGCCAGCGGGGGCCGAGGGTGCTGATGCACCACCAGCGCAGCCCCTGGGCGGCCACCACCAGGACCAGCGCGGGCCAGCCGAGCAGGGGCAGGAAGGGCCGGTCGGCGGCCCCGGGCTCCACGAGGCAGCCGAGCAGCAGGGCCGTATGCAGGGCGACCATCGCCGGGTAGTGCCCGGCCCCGTGTTCGACGCCGCCCCGGGCCCGGCTCCAGGCACCGTTGCGGCCCGCCACGGCGAGTTCCGCGAACCGTTCGGCGATGACCAGGAGGACCAGCACGGTGTATGCCGTCATGGCGCACTCACCAGGCCAGCAGTACGAGTTCGGAGGAGAAGCCCGGCCCGAAGGCGATCATCAGACCGGTCGCTCCCGCCGGTGGCGCCGCCGCGCGGGTGTCGCGCAGGATCTGCAGCACCGAGGCGGAGGACAGGTTTCCCGTGGCGGCCAGGGCGCGGCGGGAGGGGGCCAGGGCCGAGTCCGGCAGGTCGAGCTCGTCGGCGAGCGCGTCCAGGATCTTCGGGCCGCCAGGATGGCAGATCCAGGCGGCGACGTCCCGGGGCTTGAGGTCGTGACCTGCGAGGAAGGACTCGATCTCCTCCGCCACGTGCAGCCTGACGAGCTCGGGGACCTCCCGGCCGAGAACCATGCGGAAGCCCCAGTCGCCGACGTCCCAACCCAGCAGGTGCCCGGTCCCCGGGTAAAGACGGCTGCGGGTGGCCGCGACCACCGGTCCCGACGGGCCGGTCCCGTGCGCTGTCGCGGAAGTGCCGTCGTCACCCACCGCCACCAGCGCGGCGGCCCCGTCTCCGAACAGGCTGCCCGCTACCAGATTCGCCATCGAGGTGTCCGCCGGCTGCAAGGTGAGCGAGCACAGTTCGGTGGACAGCAGGAGCGCCGTACAGCCCGGCCGGCCGGTGAGGAAGTCGTGGACCCGGGCCAGCCCCGCCGCACCGGCGGAGCAGCCGAGCCCGAACATCGGTACCCGCTTGACGTCGGGCCGCAGGCCGACTTGCGCGGCCAGCCGTGCCTCCAGGGAAGGCGCCGCGATGCCGGTCACGGTCGTCGAGACGACCAGGTCGATCTCCTCGGCCCGCACCCCCGCCTCGTCGAGTGCCCGCTCGACCGCTTCGGCACCCAGGGCGACGGCGAGTTCGCCGAACAGACGGTTGGTGTGGCCGAAGCCGCCGAGCTCCCTGTACCGGTCCAGAGGGAGGGCGAGGTGACGCGTCTCCACCTGGGCCGCCCCGTGCAGCCGGCGCAGGAGCGCGCGGTCGGCCCCGGACGGTAGACAGGAAGCGAGGACGTCGGTGATCTCCTGCTGCATGTAGCGGTGTGGCGGGAACACCGTGCTCACCGCGAGGACCCGTGTCATTGCTCCAACATAGGGACAGCGGGACGTCGGCACGCTGAACACGGCCGCCACGGGCGCGCCGGACCCATAGCGTGGTGCGGTGCCCGCCACCGACGAAGGAGCCACCGCGCTCACCGCGCCCACCGCGCCCACCGCGCCCACCGGGTCGACGGCGGCCCGGCGGCCCGCCCGCGTGGGCTGCCTGGGGCTCCTGAAGGCCAGTCACCCCGTGCCGGCCGCCGCCGTCACCCTCCTCACGGCCCTGCTGGCCGCCGCAGTCGGCCTCGGACCCGCAGCCGGGACCACAGCGGCGGCCGCGGTCGCCGCGGGCCAACTGTCGATCGGCTGGTGCAACGACCGGCTGGACATGCGGCGCGACGCGGCGGCCGGCCGCCGCGACAAGCCGCTCGCCGCGGGGGAGCTACGGCCCGGAGCAGTGGCCGTGGCCTCGTGCACGGCCCTGCTCGCCTGCGTCCCGCTGTCACTGGCCTGCGGCACCCGGGCAGGATGGGTCCACCTCGGCTGCGTCGCCGCCGCCTGGTCCTACAACCTGTGGCTGAAGCACACGCCCGCCTCCTGGCTGCCGTACACCGTCGCCTTCGGACTGCTCCCCGCCTTCCTGACCCTGGCTTCGCCGCCGGGCAACTGGCCGCCGGTCTGGCTGACCGTCGCGGCGGCTCTGCTGGGGACCAGTGCCCACTTCGCCAATGCCCTCCCCGACATCGACGAGGACATCGTGGCCGGTGTGCTGGGACTCCCGCAGCGGGTGGGGCGACGCGCATCCATCGCGTTGGCCGCCGGCCTCGCCTTCGCCTCCTGCGCGGTGGTGACCCTCGGCCCGGCCGGCCCGGTGACCCCCGCGGGTCGACTGCTGCTGGGCGTGACATCGGCCCTGTGCCTGTCGGCATTGGTCGCACCGCCCGTCCTCGCACGCGGCCGGATGCCCTTCCTGATCATCCTGGCCCTGGCCGGAGCCGACGCCGTTCTCCTGGTCTTGGCCGGACACGCCCTGCCCCTCGGCTGAGCGCGATCTCCGGGCGGACGTCCGGGGCACCGGCTCAGCTCGGCGGTCGGGACGGCGGGGCCATCGCCCACCGGATCGTGCGCGTCAGGGCGTGCCCGGACAGACGTACGCAGGCTGCCCTCGGGCCCGTCGCAGGGCGCAGGCCGAGAAGGGCGGGGGCCCACGGGGGCAGCAAGGCGATCGCGTTCGCGGCGAGCAACGCGTACGGGACGCGGCCCGGCCATGGCAGCGGAGGATGCCGGAGGATGAAGCGGGCCGCGTCGAGGGCCTCGGGCGTGGCCCGCAGTTCCGGTCGGTACGCCGCCAGCAGGGCTGTCAGCGCGGCCCGATCACGGGGCGGGTCCACCACGCCGAGGGCAGTGGCCACCCGAGCGGTGTCGGTGACGTAGGCGTCGTAGCCCGACGAGTCCAACGGGTGCGCGCCGAAGCGCTGGTGCGCCCGCAGGAAGCAGTCGACCTCGGCCGCGTGCACCCAGCCCAACAGGTGGGGGTCGGCGGCGTGATACGGCTCGCCCGCCGCGGTGGTGCCGCGTATCCGTTCGTGGACCGCCCGAACCCGGTCGACGGCGTCCTGCGCGTCCTGCGCGGTGCCGTAGGTGGTGACGGCCAGGAAGGTGCTGGTGCGCTGCAGCCTGCCCCACGGGTCGCCACGGTAGCCGGAGTGTCCCGCGACGGCGGCCATCGCGAGCGGGTGCAGGGACTGGAGCAGGAGCGCGCTCAGGCCCCCGATGAACATAGAGGCGTCGCCGTGCACCGTGCGGATGGGCCGCTCGGGGCCGAACCAGCGAGGTCCGGGCGTGTTGTGGATCCGGGCGCGGTTGGCGGGGCCCGACGGGCCGGCCACCCGGCTGAACAGCATCGAGCCGAGCCGCTCCCGGGGCTTCGGGCCTCCGCTCGCAGCCATGTCCATGATGGTGTCCTACCCGCCGTGAGCTCGGCTCATCGCCTCGGCCGGGGGCGATCGGGCTGGGTGGCCGCCGTGACGACGCCGGTCCCGGCACCCAGGAGGGGCGCCGGGACCGGCGTCATCGTGCGGGAAAGGGATCAGGCGGGGCGGCCGCCGAAGGGGCCGCCGGTGCCGTAGTAGGTGCCCAGCTCTTCCCGGTACCCGGCGTCGCCGAGGTGCTTGTCCCGGTGGAACTCGGGGGCGTTCTTGATCTGTTCCCTGGTGCGGTCGACGAAGATCTTCCGCTCCTCCGGGTCGACCTTGACGACCGTGCTCGCCGGGATCAGGGCCTCCTTGCCGAAGATCCACACTCCGGTGTCCACGACCAGGTAGGCGTCACCGACCTCGTCGGAGTGCTTGTCGACCTTGCCGATGCTCCCGTCGGTCGCCTCGACCTTGTAGCCGGTCAGGTCCGTACCGGCCAGGTGGCCCGCGGTCGGCTGGTAACTCCACACATGTTCAGTCACGCGAAGACAACTCCTCCGGTCAATGGGATACGGCGGGGGACGAATCCTCCGCCGATCCTCCTTGTTCCGTACGTTGCGCTCGGCGGATCTACTGCGTTCCGCCTGGACTTCGCCTGCCCCGCCTTTCAGATCTCACGCACCCGGATCGCATGCGGGACCGGGACGGCTGCCGATCGTCGGAGGTGAGCAGGTGGACCGCTCGGCCGAACACGGCCCGGCCGCATGCCGTCGATCACGCATCTCGTACAATCGAGGGGGTGAATCGAGACAACTCCCCTGAATCCAAGGGCACCCCCGACCCGCGTCTGCCGTGGATGAGCCACGGCGGCGAGAGCGCCGAGGAACTGCTGCGCGGAACCCATGCCCGGCTGCTGCCCGTTGAGTCGCTCACCCCGGAGATGGCCGGAAACCTGCGCTACGCGCGCGTCGTGGCCGACGGGCTCGTCTTCGCCTACGCCCTCGACGGACCCACCAGCGTGCGCATCCTCACCGACGACGACGTGGCGCGCGCCGGGCTCCAGGAGTTGGGACAGGCGGCGCACGCGAACCTGATGCGCGCACCCGTCACGCACGAGGAAGTGCCCATCGAGGGGCGGGCGATACTGCACTCCGTCTACGGCGACTCCCACTTCGTCGCCGGCAAGGCGCTCTACCTGTCAGAACTGGCGCGGCAGGTCACCGGCGAGACGCTCCCGGCTGCCGGCGCCCTCGTCGTCGTCCCCACCCGGCACCTGCTGGCCTACCACCCGATCGCCGACGGCTCGGTTGTCGATGCCCTCAACGACCTCGCCTCGTACGCGCTGGGCTCGTACGAGGACGGCCCCGGGGCACTGTCCCCACGGGTCTACTGGTGGCACCAGGGAGGCCTGACCTCGCTCACGGTCATCGACGACGACACCCGTACCTTCTCGCTGCAACCGCCGCCGCAGCTGCTCGGCCTGATGAAGGGTCTGGTCCGCCTCGACCGCGCCGGCCGGATCGCCACCCGCGCCGCGGACCGGGCCCCCGACGTCGCAGGACTCACCCGCACCACGGCCGAGTCGATTTCCCGCCTCTCGCAGGACCCGTCGGGGCTGGGCGACACCTTCGCCTCCGCCGTGGAACTCGCCCACGCCCACTGCGCCGCCGATCCCGACGTCGCGGACATCGCCACGTGGGACGCGTGGGCCACCGCCGTGCAGCTCGGCTCCGCGCTGTTCACCGGGGCGCCGCCGACGCGGTGTCACCTGGGCGAGGAGCACGTCGCGCAGCTGCCCGCCACGCCCGCCGACCCGCCCGCGGACGCCCGTGCCTGGCTCGACGCCCTCTACCTCGCGATCGTGTGCCGCGAGCACGACCGGGTCGCCCGGCTGTGCCGGGTTCCGCTTGAGACGCTGCGGCGGGACGACTCCGTCGACGCCTACGTGCTGCACTGGATCGACACCCTGCGGACCTACTTCTCCGACGGCTCCATGGACGCGGTCGTGGAGAAACTGCTCGCCACCATGCAGACTTCCATGCCCGATGCCCTGACCCACGCGCCGGACGACTTCGTGAACCGGATCGACTTCCAGCCGGTCGCGCTCTTCCACCGCCTCGTCGCGCGGGACCCGGACGCCTTCGGCAAGGCGCTCGCCGATGCCCTCGCGGAACACGGCGGCTACTGGGGTGACTCGGCGGCGCCGCGAGCCCGGGCGGCACTCGGCCCGCTCGCCATGGCCTGCCTCGCCCACGACCACGGCTTCCCGGTCGACCTGGCACAGCCCTACCTGCCCACGTACCTCGTCAACCGCCAACGGATCGAGACGATCGCCTGACCGCGGGCTCGGCCGCTGTGTGAGCGGGCGGTCGAGCAACCCACGACTTTCCTCCGAGGAGCAGCAATCCCTGCCTTCGGGGAGGGAGTTGTGTCAAAACCTCGTACGCTGCGGGAGAAGTGGAAGGCCGCGGAAGGGGGAGTCACATGTCCTTACAAAAAGGTGCCAACGTACCGGTTGCGAGCAGCAGGGTCCGGGTGGAGCTGGGGTGGCGGGGAGGTCCCGGCGCACCTGATGTGGATGTGTCGGCCCTGTTGCTGACGGCGACGGGCAAGGTGCGATCGGACGACGACTTCGTCTTCTACAACCAGCCCGTGCATCGCAGTGGGGCCGTGCGTCACGAGGGCAGGCGCCAGGACGGCACGGGCGTGCTCGAGACGATCGAGGTGGCGCTGTCCGCGGTGGAGCAGGAGATCGGGACCGTGGTGGTCGCGGCCTCCACCGACGGCACGTTCGGTCAGGTATCCGGCCTGTTCGTGCGCGTGCTGGACGCGGACAGCGGCGCCGAGAGGGCGCGGTTCGACGCCACGGGTGCCACGTCGGAGACGGCGTTCCTGCTCGGGGAGCTGTATCGGCGCAACGACGTATGGAAGTTCCGGGCGGTGGGCCAGGGATACGCCTCCGGCCTGGCCGGGCTCGCCACCGATTTCGGCATCACCGTCGACGAGCCCGCGGCGCCTCCGGCGCCGCAGCGGGCAGCTCCGTCGCCTCAGCCCCCTCCGCCCGCGCCACTTCCCCCCGCGCCGCAGGCTCCGCCGCCCGCGCAGGTCCAGCCGGTGCGGCTGTCGAAGATCACGTTGACGAAGGCGGCGCCAACCGTCTCGCTGACCAAGCAGGGCGCCACCTCGGGCGGCATGCGGGTCAACCTCTCGTGGAGCGCGGCCAAGCCGCAGCGTGGCTGGATGAGCAAGGGCAAGGACGCCGTCCGGCTGGAGGACGTGGACCTGGACCTCTCCTGTCTGTGGGAGCTGCGGAACGGAGCGAAGGGGATCGTCCACCCCATCAACAACCAGTTCGGCTCGTTCGACCACCCTCCGTACATCCTGCTGGACCAGGACGACCGGACCGGCGGGAGCGAGGACGGCGAGAACCTCATGATCAACCTGGATCACACGGCCGAGATCAAGCGGCTGCTGGTGTTCGTGTCCATCTACTCCGGGGCGTCCAGCTTCGCGGGTCTGCACGGGGTCGCCACGCTGTATCCGCCCGCCGGAGCGCCGATCGAGGTGCGCCTGGACGAGTGCACCGTTCCTTCGCCGGTCGCCGCGATCGCACTGATCGAGAACGTGGACGGGGAACTGATCGTCCGGCGAGAGGCGAAGTACCTCGTGCTGCCGCCCGGAACCTCCAAGCAGGAGGGCGTGGACATCGAGTACGGATGGGGAATGACCTGGCACGCGGCCAGTAAGGACTGACCGGCCAAAGAGGTGTGTGTCGTGGCTCCCGGATGGGGAGCCACGACCCGCACGGTCAGGCCCAGGGCTGGACGGCCGCGGCGCAGGCCGCCCACAGGGGCGGGACCAGCAGCACGACGAATCCGTCGTGCTGGACTCGGGAGTACCAGCGCCTGCCGCGTTCCGTCAGGTGTTCCCGGCGCAGCGCCGAGCGGGCGATCTCGTGTCCGGTCTCACGGGAGGCGGACAGGGCGGCGGGGAATGCCGCCACCGTCACGACGAGGTACCCGGTCAGCTCCGAACGGGGCAGGAACAGCCCGCCCACGAGTACCAGCGCGGTGATCACGAACCAGACTCCCGCCCGGAATCCGAGCATCGACATGGCCAGCATCCACGAGGGCTCGGACTTTCGTCTGATCCGCCCGGCGGGCGCGGACGCCGTCGTCTTGACGGCCTCCTCCGTCTCCGCGAGTTCCCGCGCGGCCTCCGCGCGGTCGCCGCGTGCCGAAACCAGGAGAAACGCGAGGGTGATCTTGCGGTCGGCCCACTGGAAGGGGCTCCTCGACGGGACTGCGCGCCTCGGGTGCTCCGAAGGCATGCCGGCTCCTCTCGATTTCCGGCCTTGGGCGGGGCGGTACGAAGGGGCATCGCTCCGCCTTCGGCCTGCGCTGACCGGCGGCCGCGGGTGGTCGTTCCGCTCACCGTAGAGCGAGTGGCGGGTGTCGTAGGACAACGGCCTGCCTCCGTGCGCCGTACCGACGTGGTGCGGCGCACGGAGGCGGCCTCACCCGCCCTTGCCGAGGGAGTCCAGGTAGTCGTCGAGGAGTTCGGTCTGCCGCGCGGGCGGGAACGCCGCGGGGGCGAGCAGCGCCTGCACCGTCAGTCCGAGCACGAAGGACTGCGCGCAGGTCGCGATGCGCTCCGCGTCGCCGGCCGGCAGTTCGCCGAGCCGCTGCGCGGCCGTGACCAGAGCGGTCAGCCGGTCCCGGCCTTGCGCGTACCGGGCGGCGTGATCCGCGCTGAGGGCCGGATCGGCCAGCGCGGTGTCCCAGGAGGACACCCAGATGCGGTTGCTCGTGGTGGCCTCGGCGGTCAGTGGGAGGACGCCGAGCAGGGCGGCTCGTAGGGCGGCCCGGCCCTGGCCGCCGGTCTGCCGGGGCCGGGCGGCGGTGCGCCGGGCGAGCAGGTCGAGGGCGTACGCCACCAGATCGCGTTTGGTGGCGAAGTAGTGCGTGAGCAGGCCGGTCGTGGCGCCGAGTTCGGTGGCGACGGCGCGCATGGTCAGCCCGCCGAAACCGTGCGCCGACAGCACGCGCCAGACGGCCTCCGAGACGTCACGGCGGCGAGCTTCGTGGTCTCCCTTGGTGCGTGGCATGCTGCTACGGTAATAGTCATAACAGTTGTTGTGTGAATGGGGTCCCGATGTTCTCCCTCCCGTTGCGGGACGGCGCCCGCCTGTGCCCGCTCGAGCTGCGGCACGCCGAGCAGTTCGCCGCCCACTTGGACCGGGCGCGGCAGCACATCCGGCCGTGGGTCGGCGCCGGCTTCGTCACCGAGGACGTCGACGGGGCGCGTGGCACGCTGCTGCGGTACGCCGAGCGCCAGGCGACTGACGGAGCCCGTCTCTTCGGCATCTGGCGCGCGGACGGCGTCCTCGTCGGCGGCGTCATGTTCACCGCCTTCGACGCGGACGGCGGGAACTGTGAGGTCGGCTGCTGGCTGGAGCCGGCCGCGGAGGGTCGCGGGCTGGTCACCGAGGCCTGCACCGTGCTGTTGGACTGGGCTCTCACCGACCGGGGCCTGCACCGCGCCGAGTGGCACTGCCGGGCCGACAACGAGCGCAGCGCTGCGGTGGCCCGGAGGCTCGGCATGTCCCTGGAAGGCGTCCGACGCGAGGCCTGGCCCTTCGGCGGCGCCCGTCACGACAAGCAGGTCTGGGCCGTCCTCGCCCCGGAATGGCGAGCCCACCGCGGCCGGACCCTGCCGTCGAACTAGTCGGACCATCGCCGGTTGCGCTTCAGCGAGGTCAGTCGGTGCCGTCCTCGAAGTCCAGATTGGCGGGGCGGCGGGGGAAGGGCGCGACGACGTCGGTTGTCGGAACGGAGTCATCGACGACGTTGAGCCGCACGTCGTCAAGCCAGATCTGGCCCGTTCGCTCCATGACTGCCCCGAAGTTGATGTAGGCCGCGGTCTCGGGGACGTCCAGCGCGATGCCGTATCTGCGCCAGCCGACGCTCCCGGCGATTCGGCGTTCCGGATCGCGCATGTTGTCGAAGGCGACAGCGTGATCGCGAGCGTCGTCCACCCTCATCCAGATTCCGGCCCAGCCGAGTACGTCCCGCGCCTTCACCATTGCCGTCAGGTGGAGTCGCGTGCCTCGATAGTCATCGGCCTTGATCGTCTGCACGAGCGCTGCGTGGCCATCGGGGTTCTCGTGGCGGGAGCGGATGAAGGCGCTGGCCCTCCCGACGGAGAACACCTCGAAGTCCAAGCCGACTTCGTAATCCTCGGGCACCGAACCCGAGACGTTCCACCCCTTCGGTGTGGTGTCCTGGGGGGCGACGGATGGCCTGCGCACGTCCATCTCGGCGAGGATCTTGGTGGTTTCGGCCCGGGTCCGATCTGCTTCGGCCTCCAACTTTCGGGCTTCCGCTCGCGCTTTGGGTCGAGTCGTCCAATAGGTGGTGAGTGCCACGGCGATTCCACCGACCAAAGGGCCGAGGAGTCCTACTGCCAACGCTGTCTCCACGCGCCCCCCTGCGTGTGCGGCTTCTGTCATGGCGCCAAAGCGAGGGTACGGCCTCGGGGGCGGCGCACGCCTGCGGTGTGGGAAACGATCGATCGACACTTCGATGACGCGCAACAGGTAAAGAATAGTTGACACAGTGTCCGGACTGCTTGACACTCCGAGTGTCTGGTTTTCTTGACATGGGGAGCGGGAGCGGGAGCGGGAGTGGCAGTCGAGGAGAAACGTGCCTGGAGCATGTTGGTGGTCGCCATCGGGTCGTACGCGGTCTACCTGTGGCTCGTGCTGGGGCGCCCCGAGGCGGTGGCGCTGATCCAGGCGCCTTACGTGGAAGCCCTGTTGTGGACGGTCGGCCTGTCGATCGTCGTATCGATCGCCGCTCACATCGTGATCGCCGCCTTCTCGCCGCGTGAGGCGAACGTGAAGGACCAGCGCGACCGGGAGATCCACCGCTTCGGTGAGTACGTGGGGCAGTCGTTCGTCGTGATCGGCGGGGTCGCCGGTTTGGTCCTGGCGATGGCCGAGGCGGCTCCGTTCTGGATCGCCAACGCCATCTACCTGGCCTTCGTCCTGTCGTCGGTGCTCGGTTCGGCAGTCAAGATCGTTTCCTACCGGTTCGGGTTCCACCCGTGGTGAAGCCGACGAGGGTCACCAACACCATCCGGGCCCACCGCTTCGCCCACGGCGAGATGACCCAGGCCGAACTCGCCCGCCACATCGGCGTCAGCCGCCAGACCGTCATCGCCATCGAGCAGGGCCGCTACTCGCCGTCGCTGGAGATGGCCTTCCAGATCGCCCAGGTCTTCGGCGTTCCGCTCGACGGCGTCTTCCGGTACTCGGCCCACCCCGGCAACTCAGCCCACCCCGACAACACCGGCAACTCCGACAACACCGGCACCGAGGGAGACACCTCATGAGAGCCATCGTCCACGACGTCTACGGACCTCCCGACGTCCTGCGCCTCGACGAGATCGACCAGCCCGTGCCAGGCGGCGGCGAGGTGCTGCTGCGCGTCCACGCCGCCGGTGTCGACCAGGGCGTCTGGCACCTGATGGCGGGGATGCCCTACGCGATCCGTGCGGCGGGCTTCGGCCTGCGGGCGCCCAAGCAGCGCGTGCGGGGCATGGACGTCGCGGGCCGTGTGGAGGCCGTCGGCCCGGGCGTCACCCGCTTCCGGCCGGGTGACGAGGTGTACGGCACCTGCGCCGGCTCCTTCGCGGAGTACGCGTGCGCCAAGGAGGACGAGCTGGCTCCCCGGCCGGCCCGGCTCACCCCCGAACAGGCGGCGGTCGTCACGATCTCCGCGAGCACCGCACTCCAGGCCCTGCGCGCGGGCCGGCTGGAGCCCGGCCTGCGGGTCCTGGTCATCGGAGCCTCGGGCGGGGTGGGCACGTACGCCGTACAACTGGCCAAGGCCCTCGGGGCCGCCCATGTCACCGGGGTCTGCAGCGGGGCCAAGGCGGACCTGGTGCGCTCCCTCGGCGCCGACGAGGTCCTCGACTACACCCGTGAGGACCCCACCGACGGCACCCGCCGCTACGACCTCGTCCTCGACATCGCGGGCAACCGGCCCCTGGGCCGACTCCGCCGGGCCCTGACCCCGCGCGGGAGCCTGGTGATCGTCGGCGGTGAGACCGACGGCCGCTGGATCGGCGGCAACGACCGGCAACTGCGCGCCCTGCTGCTGTCGCCCTTCGTCCGCCACCGGCTGCGCGGACTCGCCTCCGTCCCGCGCCCCGAAGACCTCCGAGTCCTCGGCGAGCTCATCGAGTCCGGCTCGCTCACCCCGACCGTCGACCGTACCTACCCACTGGCCGAAGTGGCCGATGCGATACGCCGTCTGAGGGAGGGGCAGGTACGGGGCAAGATCGCGATTCGCGTAGAGGGGCCCGGCCGCCCTTCATCCCAGTAGAGGAAACGGGGGCACCGCCCAGGCGCGGCGCGCCGCTCCGTGCCTGGGCGGCTCGAATGCTGCCGGTCTTCGGGGACCGTCAGCCGGTGCAGCCCGGGACCGCATCGGACGGGCCGCAGTTGTTCTGCCGGTTGTCGCGAATGACATCGACGTGTTGTCCGTGATGGCGCCGCCGGTCACGGTCAGCCGGCCGGGCTCCGGGCTGCCGTTGGCGACGGCGGCGCGTGCGAACCCGCCGCCGGCGGCGCCACCGTGTCGCTCACGCTCCCGGTGCCGGGACTGCCGATGGCGCCGCCCTGGGCGAAGACGTCGGACTTCGACGTGTTGCCGACGAACTTGCTGCGAGGCCCGGGAGATCGTCCGCGAAGAACAGGCAGTCGACGGCGAAGCCACCCCGCTGCGGATCTCGGCAGCCGGTACGTGCACTTGTGCGCCAGCCGGATCGTGTCCGGTCCGGGTGAGGTGTTCGCGGCGTTGATCGCCGCGGCGAGATCCGGGACCGAGCAGGGCACCGTCACCGCGGCGGCGTTAGCGGCCGGGGCGGGAACCGCCACCAGCGCGCCCGCGACAGGGCCGGGCCGAGGACGGCCGGGACATGCCGACGAGACATCGGGGACTCCTCTTCGGTGGTGCACGGCGGCCGGCCGCCAGGGGACCGCAACAGCCGAGCACAGCCGATCAGGCGCAACCGCCCGCGGCTTCCCGGCGTGATCCGTACGGGGCGAGCGATGACCCGGACAGAGCACGAAGACGCGCGAACGGGCAAGAACGCGCGAACGGAGCCCGCCCTCCCGCGACGCCCCCACGGTCGGCGGGCCGTGCGCGCCCCGCCCCGCGGCCGTGGCATCGTGGCAACCCTGTGATCGATCGGAACGGTGGCCGGCGCGCGGGCAGGTGGAATCATGAACGGACCCGTCATCGACTACCAGGCGGTCTTCAACGCGCTACCGGGCGGGGTCGCGCTGCTGACCCCCGATTTGGTGTACGCGGACGCCAACGAGGAGTACTTCTCCACGTCCGGGCGCAGCCGCGAGCAGGTGATCGGACGCTACCTGTTCGACGTGTTCCCCGAAAACCCCAACGACCCGGGCGCGACCGGCATGCGCAACCTGTACGCCTCCCTACGACGGGTCGCGGCCACGGGGGAGCGCGACAGCATGGCGCTCCAGCGCTACGACGTGGAGCACCCCGACCGGCCCGGGGTGTGGGAGGAGCGGTACTGGAGCCCGGTCAACGTCCCCGTCCGCGCCGCGGACGGCACCGTCGCGCTGCTGCTGCACCGGGTGGAGGAGGTGACGGAGCTCATCCGTGCCCGCGGTGATCGCGCCGGTGGGGGGCGCGCCGCGGTCCTGGAAGCCGAGCTCTACACCCGTGCCCGGGAGCTCCAGGAGGTCAACGAACGCCTGCGCCAGGCCCATGCCCGCGAACGGGAAGTGGCACTCCACCTCCAACAGGCGATGCTTCCCGCGCCCCCGCCACTGGCCCACCACCAGGCCGCCGTGCGCTACCGGCCCGCCCTGGGGGCCCTGAACGTCTGCGGCGACTGGTACGACCTCGTGGACCTGGCCGACCGTCACCGCACCGCTGTGGCGGTCGGCGACGTCGTCGGCCACGGACTGCGCGCGGCCGGTGTCATGGGCCAACTGCGCAGCGCGCTGTCCGCTGCCTCCCGCGTCGCCGACGGTCCCGCCCGGGCCCTCGAAGTCGTCGACCTGTACGCCCGCTCCATCGACGGGGCCGAATCCACCACCGCCGTGTCGGTCTTCATCCACTGGACCAGCCGCACCCTCGTCTACAGCAGCGCCGGCCACCCTCCGCCCGCGCTGTGCGGGCCGGACGGCACCGTCACCTTCCTCGACCAGGCCACCGACCCCCCGCTGGGGGCCCGCCCCGAACACGTCTCCCGTCCCCAGGCCCAGACCGCCTTCGCCGAAGGGTCCGTCCTCGTCCTCTACACGGACGGGCTGGTCGAACGCCGTCGGGAGGACATCGACACCGGCCTCGACCGGCTCGCCGACTCCCTCGTCCGCCACCACACCGCCGACTCCGAGACGCTCGCCGACGCCCTGCTGGCGCACCTCATCCCGGCCGCGGGAATCACCGACGACACGGCCCTGGTCGTACTGCGCCTGTGACACCTTGGCGGACATCCGAGGCTCGTCCTCTAAGGTGGCCCACCGGATGGTCCGTGCACCACGGGTCGGCGAAGGGTCATGGGGGACGGGGGAGTTCGTGGAGTCTTTGCGGCCCGGAGACCCGCTGGAGATCGGGGGGTACCGCCTGCTGGCGCGCCTCGGCGCGGGAGGAATGGGCGAGGTGTTCCTGGCCCGGACGGCGTCCGGCCGGCCGCTGGCCCTGAAGACGGTGCACCGCGAGCTGAGCCTGGATCCGGACTTCGCCGAACGGTTCGCCCGCGAGATACGGACCAACGACCGTGTGCGCAGCGCGTGGACGGTCTCGGTGGTGGATTTCGGCCCACCGGGGGCGTTGCCCCAGTGGCTGGCGACGGAGTACATCCCCGCGCCGTCGCTCGGCGACTGGGTGCACCGGAACGGGCCGCTGGCCGCCCCGGCCGTGGAGTGCCTCGCCCGGGAGCTGGCAGCCGCGCTGGTCACCGTACGAGCGACCGGGGTGGTCCACCGCGACATCAAGCCGGCCAACGTCCTGCTCGGCCCCGAGCGGCCCTTCCTCATCGACTTCGGCATCGCCCGCGCCGTGCGCGATCCGCGCCACACCCAGACGGGCACGGTCATCGGCACGCCCGGCTACCTCGCGCCGGAGCAGGCGAGGGGCGCCGTGGCATCGGCGCCGGCCGACGTGTTCTCTCTCGCCGCGGTCCTCGTGTACGCGGCCACCGGGCGCGGTCCCTTCCTGCGGCGCGGCGAGGAGCTGGAACTGCCTGCCCTCCTGTACCGGATCGTTCACGACGAGCCCCTCCTCGACGGCCTGCCGGAGATGCTGCTTCCGCTGGTGAGGGAGTGCCTGGCGAAGGACCCGAACCATCGCCCGTCCGCCGAGGAGGTACGGTCGCGGCTCGGCGCACCGGCGGAGGAAGAGGAGTGGCGCGGCACCGTGCCACCGGCGCTGGTCGCGGACATGGGCCGCCGGGAGGCTGAACTCCGCCGGCTGCTGGCCGCATCACAGCCGCCCGCCCACGCCCACGTCCACGCCCGTGCCCACACCCCTGCGGGAACCGGCACTTCGCCCGTTCCCCCGCCGCAGCCGCCGCCCCTGCCCGCCCCCATCACGCCGGTGCCCCCGTCCACGGCTCCTGCCACTCCACCGTCCACGCCCGTTTCCTCCCCGCGCCGGAGCGGATGGGCCTCCCGCCGACCACTGGTGATCGGCGCGGCCTCCGGTGCCGCCGTCCTCGCGGCCCTCGTCACGCTCGCGATCCGGTTTCCGTGGGGAGGCGACGGTGGCAGGGCCGCGCCCCCCACCGCCTCGCCCACGCCGTCGCCGTCCGCGAAGTCGTCCTCCGCGGTCACGCTGCCGGAGTCGTGGTTCGGTACGTGGTCCGGCGTCGGGCCCGGGACACCGGACGCCGACGGCATTTCCCGAGCGAGGACGGGGGAGTTCGATGTGACGGTCACGCTGCACGCCGGGGTCGTGGGGGAGCTCGTCGGCCGGCAGGTCAGCGACGTCAAGGAGGCCTCCACCGGGCTGAACCTGGGGTGCACGGAGGCCCTTGAGCTGCGGCAGATCAGCCGGAACAAGGCGGTCTTCGCGGCAGTGACCAGCCACCCGACCGACCGCGCGGCCACCTTCGACTGCCCCCGGGGCAACCTCTACGTGCTGACCCAGGACGGACCGGATCGCCTGACGCTCGAATCGGAGGGAGCGCAGTCCGCCGGCGCCCCCGCGTCCCTGACCCGCCACCCCTGAGCCCACGGGCCGGCCGCCGTGTCGTACGGCGAGCCGCCCTCACAGGGCAAGCGCGTCTCCCTCGCCGAGGCCATACGAGAACTGCCCGTCGTGCCCCGCCGGCCGGACGGGGAACAGCGCCCGACGCAGGGCGTACACGCGGCCCTCCCGCATCCTCGACGACACCTCGGTGCCGGCGATCGACGCGCAGCCGTGGAAGGTACCGGGGTAGTGGTGCAGCTCGGCGCCGACGCCCGCCTGGACCAGCCGTTGTGCGTAGTCGATGCCTTCGTCCCGGGCCGGGTCGAACTCGCACACCGCGACGTACGCGGGCGGCAGCCCCGGAGGTCGGCCGCCCGGGCGGGAGCGGCGTACGCGGACACTTCCGGGCCGCCGGCGCCGGAGCCGATGTAGTGGAACCAGTTGTACGCGGCCTGCAGGCGGTCCAGCACCGGGGTGTCCGCGTACGTCCGGGCGGAATCCGTGTCGAGCCGGTCGTCCAGGAGCGGCGTGCTCAGCAGCTGGAAACAGGGGCGCACGCCGATCCGCTCCCGGGTGAGCTGGCACAGCGCGGCCGCGCTGCCGGCGCCCGCGTCCTCGCGCATTCGTCGTGTCCGGTCTCCAGGTCGCCGGTGACGAATCCTCCGGCGTGGAAGTAGAGGATCGCGGGCAGGGGAAGGCGCCCCTCACCCCGGCCGGTGGGCTCGTACACCCGCACCGGGACCGCGGCCGCTCCCGCCGGGCCGGGCACCACCGTGTCCCAGACCCACAGCCCGTCGGGCACCGCGCGCAACGGCCGCTGGAACTGGTCCGCTTGCACGTGTTCCTGTGCCGCCACCGGGTCGCGGAGATCGACCGGCGGCAGTACCGGAGCCCACGGGACCAGCTCTCGGTCATATGCGTACACCATCAGAATCCAGCACCTTCTCGGTCGTCGCTCCCTCTTCCGGGAATCGGGAATACGTGTCGACGAAATATGCCCACCGTTTCCTGAAAGGCGGCCAGAACCTGAACAGAAGCTCAGTCTGGGAGGGGGAATCAAGGAGTTCCATGGGATTCCAGGACCAAAAGTCCCGGGTGAGTCGGGACTTTGGACCCGCACAGCTGAATTCAGCGGCCGTTCGGTCCCGACCCGCCCGTGGCCGGGGCCGCGGCGGGCAGCCGCAGGACGAACCGGGCACCGGTGGTCGGCTCGGCGGGTTCTTCCGCCGTGAGCGTGCCGCCGTGAGTGGTGGCGATGGTGCGGGCGATCGCCAGCCCCAGGCCGGCGCCTCCGTCGTCCCGGTTGCGGGCCTCGTCGAGCCGGGTGAAGCGCTCGAAGATCCGCTCTCGGTCGGGCGGGGCGATCCCGGGCCCGTGCTTCCCGGTACGCCGTAGTGTCGCCCGCCCCGGCGAAAAGCACCTCGGATGAGGGAAACTGGAATGATGATCACAGTGGATTCGTTCGAGAGGTTCGGCGAGCAGGCGCCGTTCGACCCCGTTACCGCGTCACTCGGACCGGTGAGTCGCCGCGCCGGATCGCTCGATGACAGTGGGAAGATCGCCGGCCACTTCGGTCGGCTCGGTGAGACTCTCGCGGTCCTCTACCGGTCCGAGGGAACACTTCGGCTGCTCCTGGGCGACGAGGACATCGTCATCACCGGAGGCGTTGAGGTGCGCCACGAACGAGGGCACACCTTCAACAGGCTCACCGTGGGCACCCGCCACATCGACTACCCGCGTCCGGCGGACGAGCTGGACGAGAATGATCTGACGGCCTGTGCGGAGCCGGAGGATTTCGATCTCGGCCTGTTCCTTGCGAACGTCCTGGGTGACCCGGCACGCTGCGAGCGGATGTACCGGTTGCCCACCGAGGTGTCCGAGGACGCCGACTGACGCATGCCGGCCAGGGCAACGGGCGGTTCGCGCATCGCGGGGGAGCCGTGGCCTTCGCCCACTCCTGCGCGGACGACGTCAGTAGACGAGTTTGTAGGTCACGTCTTTCGGGACCGGGGACGGCGCGGTGTCCGTGTAGACGAGTCGGATCATGGTGAAGCGCTGCACGTCGGGGTGGGTCGGCCACGGCTCCGGGCTGCTCAGGGTCACCGTCACCGGGTAGGGCCGGAAGCGGCCCGCCGCGCAGTAGGGCTTGCAGTCGTTCACCATGTCGGTGCCGGTGGCCGTCGCGGTCCGCGGCCCCCAGGTGTCCCAGCGGAGCCCGACTAGGCGGTTGTTGCCGTCCCCGCAGGCCAGCAAGTACTCCTCGGGCCGTACCTGGGCCTCCGAGAAGCAGTCGACCACGACCGGATCCGACGGCGGAGCCGTTACGGCCGGGGTCAGCGCGGAAGCCGGGACCGTGGCCGCGGCGAGAGCCGCCGCCGCGCACAGCACGGTGGCCGTCCGCACCTTGGACCTGAGTGCGCGAGCGAGCCGGCCGTTTCCTGAAGCGTGCACGAGGCCCTCCTCGCCCGTCTGTCCCACCGTCGGCACAGAGACCAAGTCCAGCTTCCCGCATCCCGGCGAACCCCGCACCCGCAGAGCGCGGGGGCGCCGGCCGGGGTCCCGCCCCTCCGCGATGCGTACGTCGCCCAGGTCCACCGGGAGAGCGGGGCACCGTCAGGACCGGCGCCACCAACGGCGCGGAGGCCTCGCGTCGTGCCGTTCCTGCTGCTGCTCGGCGTGGGCCCGGCGGGCGGCCGCGGCGGCCTCCGGGTCGTTGTACTCCTGGGAGATCAGCTCGATCCGCCCGGTGGAGTGGTCGATGCGGATGGTGTCCAGTCCCATCCGGTCGAGGTCGGCGATCTGGGCCGCGTGGGTGACCCGGTGGAGTGCGAGTGCCGAGATCATCGGGTCATCCGCGCCGATCGTCAGCTCCTCGTCCAGCAGGGTCTCGACGAACCGCTGGGATTCCGGCGACGGGAGTTCCTCGTTCACAGCCATGTGCACCATGAGGTGCTCGTTGCCGGTGTCCAGCCAACGGACGTGCGAGACCCAGACGCAGTCGATGGCGGGGAACTCTCGCAGACGCCGGAAGGCCGCGTCCCGCAGGGCCACGGCGAGCGGGTGGGTGGACCAGGTGAGCTTGAGCCGCTGCCCGTTGCCCTGTTGGCCCCGCCGGGCCATGGCACGGAACAGCGACGGGAACGGGATGACGACCGACGCCCCGTCCGAGGCGAACAGCAGCAACTGCTCGGCACCCGTCTCCCGGGCGATGTCCATCAACCGCACCGCGTCGCAGCGGACGGTACCCGCGGCCTCCGGCAGGTGCTCGGCGCAACACGCCTCGCTGACGCAGGCGAGCACGGCCGGGGCGTCGTTCTCGCGGTGCGGCAGGTGGTGGAGCGAACCGTCGTGGTGCACCGGTACGAACACGCCCTGGTCGATCAGGGCGGCGAGGACCCGCTCCATGCCCGTCTCGGAGGAGCCCTGGTCGCGGAGGAGATCGGCCAAGGCCGCGTCGAGTATCACCGGGCGATGATAGGACACCGACAAACTTGTCAGGAGCGGGTGAGCCCCCACGTCTGCAAGCTGAAGGGCCGTCCCTTCTCCTCGCCGGTGATCAGCGGTACGTCGAGCAGTTGAAAGCCCGCCTTGGTGGCCACGGCGACACTGGCGCCGTTCTCGGCCTCCAACTCCAGGATCACCTGCTCCACTCCCAGTTGCTCGAAGGCGTAGGCGGCCATCACCCGCACCGCTCGCGCCGCCAGGCCCTGGCCGCGGTGTGCGGGGCCGACCGCGTAGCCGATCTCGGTACCCTCGGGGGCACGCCGCAGCATCACCTCCCCGAGCGGTGCGCCGCCATCGACGGTGATGGCGAGAAGGATCGTCGTGCCTTCCGCGCGGAGCTGCCGGTCCCGGCTCAGCCGCGCGAGGGCGGCCGCGTCGTCGAAGGGGGAGACGATCGGTGTCCAGTACGCGATGTCGGGGTGGTCGAAGAGTTCCGGCATCGCGGCCAGGTCCGCCTCCGTCCAGTCGCGCAGGACGAGACCTTCTCCCGAGAGCTCGATGCGCTCGGGAAACGACGGCGTTGTGTTGCTCATGATGAGGTTCCTCCGTGGATCGTTCGCGACGAGGCAGGGTAACCGCAGGCAGGCGTGAGGGCACCGGAATTTCCGTGGCACTCCCGGCGACGGCTCCCACCCTGCGGGACGGCCGGGGACCAGCCGGGCGGCCACGGGCCGCGACCGCTCCACGTGCGTGCGTACGAGCCACCCTGTAGCGTCGAAAACGCGCGTTCCGCCCAAACCGCTGCGGCCTGGCCCGGCAGGGTCACCGCCGATGTCGGCACAGGAACGAGATCACATGCCAAAGCACAGCATCCCCGCGGTGACTGCCGGGGCAGCTCTGTTCTGCCTGACAGCATTTGGCCCCACACCCGGCAGCGCCGCGTCGCCACCCGCCCAGCCCGCGGGGCAGCCAACTCCGGCAGCCCCGTCCCGGTTCGTGCCCGGACCCTGTCCGAAGCCGCCCGAACCCATCGAAGCGCTGAGCGACGCACGGTGCGGCTTCCTCGAGGTCCCAGAGAACCGCTCCCGCCCGGGCAGCCGGACCATCAAGCTGGCCGTGGCGGTCATTCCGGCCGTCACGCCGGCGAAGCCCGCGCAGGACCCCGTGGTGTTCATGGCGGGCGGCCCCGGGGGCGACACGTTCGACGACATTCCGTTCCTCGTCGACTCCGGCCTGAACAAGGACCGCGAACTGATCATCATGGCTCAGCGCGGCAACCTCTACGACCAGCCGAACCTCGCGTGCCCGGAGATCGACCGGTTCAACGCGCAGGCGGTGGGCCTGCGCTATGGCGCACAGCCGGCGCAGCAGCTCATGCTGAAGGCGGTGAAGGAGTGCCGGGACCGCCTGGTGGCCGACGGCGTCGACCTGAGCGCCTACAACACCACCGAGAACGCAGCCGACTTCGCCGACCTGCGCAAGGCCCTGGACCTCCCCCGGTGGAACGTCTACGGGTACTCCTACGGCAGCGATCTGGCCCTCACCTACCTGCGCCTGCACCCCGAGGGGATCCGCGCGTTCGCGATCGACTCGATCACGCCTCCCCAAAGCGCGGTCCTGCCGTGGGGATGGAGCAGCGCCGCTGAGGGGATCGACAACATCTTCGAGGCGTGCGCGGCGCAGCCCGCCTGCAAGGACCGGTACCCGGACCTCCCCCGCATGCTGACGGAGCAGGTGCGCAAGCTGGAGGCACAACCCCTGACGCTGGACGTCCCGCCGCCGAGCGGAGGGAAGCCGGTCAAGACCGTTCTCGACGGGGGCGCGCTGCTCAACCTGATCGTCGCCTTCAACCCCCGGCCCAAGGACATCCCGGCGGCGCTCGACGAACTGAGCAACGGTAACCCGGAGCGCTTCGCCAAGGCCCGCGCGGCCGGCTCGGTCCAGAAGAAGGTGGGCGAGTTCGCGCACGGCCTGACGAACTCGGTGTTGTGCAGCGAGTTGGCGCCGGGGTACTCGGAGTCCGACGTGCTGGACGCGGGGCGCAAGGCCTTCCCCGGATGGCCGGACACGGTCCTGGCCCAGGTGCCGCAACTTCCCTTCCAGTACCCGGCGTGCCGGATCTGGAACGTTCCGGACCGCGCCTCCGTCCAGCGGGTGGCCACGATCAGCTCGGTCCCGGCGCTCGTCATCTCCGGCACGTTCGACGCGAAGACCGGGATGAGTTGGGCGCGGGACGTGATCCGTGACCTGTCCGGCTCGACCGCCGTGCAGATCCCCGGAATCGGCCACTGGGTGGTCCCGCAGTCGCCTTGCGCGCAACGCGTGCTGGCCTCGTTCCTCGCTCGCCCGACCGCGCCCGACACCGGCTGCGTGGACGATCTCGAGCCCGAACCGTTCACGATCATCCCGAAGTGACCGGGAGGACAGATGACACTCCACCAAGCGCCCCGTCGTCGGCGCACCACACGACGACTCCTGGCCACCTCGGCCGGCATGGCGACCGGTCTCCTCGTCACCGGCCTGCTCTCGGCGCCCGCGCAGGCGCAGCCAAGCCCCGACACCACCCCCGGGGCACCGATCGGCACGACCGCCCGGACGGTGGGCGACGCCCGCTACCAGCCGGGGCCCTGCCCGAAGACGGTGGAACCGATCGAGGCGTTGGAAGGGGCCCGCTGCGGAACGCTCACCGTGCCCGAGAACCGCGCCAAACCAAGCGGCAAAACGCTCAAACTCGGTGTCGCGATCGTGCCCGCCGCGGCCGCCACGCCGAAGCCCGACCCCATCGTGTGGCTCGCGGGCGGACCCGGAGACGATGCGGTGGGCGAGGCGAAGATGGCGATCGACGGCGGCCTGAACCGCGACCGGGACGTGATCTTCATGTCCCAACGCGGTACGTACTCGGCCGACCCGGCGCTCCTCTGCCCCAACATCGACGAGTTCAACGCACGCGTGGGCCTCGCCTTCGACGCTTCGTCCACCGGGAGCCTGCACGTCGAGGCCACGAAGGCCTGCCGCGACAAGCTGGCGGCCACCGGGGCCGACCTCAGTGCGTACAACGACACCGAGAGCGCCGCCGACTACGACGACCTGCGCACCGCACTCGGCCTGGAGCAGTGGAACCTGTTCGGCATCTCCTACGGCACCGACCTGGCGCTGATCTACATGCGCCTGCACCCCGAGGGGCTCCGCTCGGTGGGCATCGACGGCATACTGCCGCCGTCCAAGGCGGGGTCCGTCGTGGCCTGGGCCAGCTTCCGGCAGGGCGTCGACGGCCTGTTCAAGGCCTGCGCGGACCAGCCGGCGTGCAACAAGCGCTATCCGAACCTGGCGGCCACCTTCGAGAAGCTCGTCAGCGACCTCGAAGCCAAACCGGTCACCACCACCGTCACGGTCCCCGGCAACGACAAGCCTGTGAAGGTCGTACTGGACGGCGGAGCCCTGGTGACCTGGCTGGCCACCGCGACCCACGCGGCGGAGGGCGTACCCCGCTCCCTCGACGAGCTGGCGAACGGCAACCCGCAGCGGGTCGCCCAGCAGTGGGCGGGCTGGAGGACCAATCCCAAGGGCATCGGGGTGACTTCGCACGGTCTCGCGAACGGCATCTTCTGCAGCGAGTGGACTCCGTACGAGAGCAAGGAGGCGGCGATCCAGGGTGGACAGGAGGCGTTCCCGTCGTTCCCCCGCTCGGTGCAGGCCCAGGCTCCGCAGCTCCCGTTCCTCCACGAGGACTGTGACGTCTGGGAGGTCCCCCCGGCCGCACCCTCGATCCGGGACGTCACGTCGGGCGACATCCCCACCCTCGTCGTGTCGGGTTCGTTCGACGCCCAGACCGGGGCGGACAGCGGAACGTACGTGGCCCGTACGCTGAGCAAGGCCAAGGCCGTCACGGTCCCCTACGAGCCGCACGTGGTGTTCGCGACGTCCAAGTGCGCCCAGGAGATCACCGTCTCCTTCTTCGAGACCCCGGACGCGCCGAAGACCGAATGCCTGAAGACCCTCGAGGCGCCTGAGTTCGAGATCGCGCCCTGAAGTCCGCTCGTGGTCCGCGACATCGCCCACGACCTCACCATCCACTTGGCCGCCCGCGCTTTCCGCGGGCGGCCACAGCTCTAGGTCGGGCGGGCGTCGTCCGGACGGAGGGCGGTGCGTACGCCGGTGATGACCACGGCGATCAGGCACAGGGCGATGATGGTCTCCGCCCACAGGAAGGCGAACCAGTCCAGCACGCAGCCGATCGGGGGTGTGCCGGGGGCGTTGTTGCGGAACGCCGAGAGGGCGAACAGGGTGGCGGCCATCCAGCCGAGGGCGGCCCAGACGAGGCCCTCCCGGCGGGTCGTCAGGTACCAGGCACCCATGAGCACGGACGCCGCCAGCGCCCACATCACGCCCATCATGAAGACCGCGAAGGCGAGCAGGCTGCCCGATCGGGCCAGCCCCAGCCCCAGGACAGCGTCTTGGGGGGCGGACGTGGGTGTCGTGGAGACGGAGAAGAGCGTGGCGTTGTTGGAGAACAGCATCCGCACCGGCACCTGCTTGCCACCCAGCAGTGCCCAGAACTCGATGTCGGTCTCGTAGGTGTCGAACGGGTAGTCGCTGATCGATCCACCCGTGATCGCGACCTGCACGTCCCTGATCGCGAGCCGCTCGTGGGCCTTGAACTCCAGGTCGCCGAGGGTCGCCGCGGAGGTCTGGAGGCTGAGATCGGCCACCGGGGCGGCCCCTCCCTCCTCGCCGAGGGTTCCGCGCGGGGTGACCCGGACCCGTAGCACCAGCTCTCTGGCCGAGGCGTCGACGTGTTGGACGGTGGCCTCCACGTCCACCCTGTCGGCGGCCCCGGATCCGACCGTGTGGACCGTGTCGAGCGTCTGCCGCTCGGTGAACTGCAGCCATGACCCCACGGCCACCGCCACGAACATCAGGACCGCGATGGGAAGCAGGACCGGCAGGATCGACGTCGGCAAGCGGCGTGGGCGACGTGAGTCCGAGGGTGGGGCCATGGTGACTCCGACGAGGTGGGAGGGGGGAACGGACTCGTCCGGCCCGACGCCGGAGCGGACCTCGCGCCCACGCGGCGCGGTCCGCCGGAGCCGGGCATGCCCGTCGCGGGCGGCTGCCTTCTCCGAGACGCGGGGCGCGGGCGGTGGCCGCAGTGCGATCCTCGTCGACCCGGCCGACGATCCACGGCATCCGGGCCGGCGTGTCGGCCCCGACCAGCGGCCCGATTGCCCGGGGGCATCTCAAACGGAGTCAGCCCGCACCGGCCGTGAGCCGTCGGTCGACCACGGCCAGGCCGGCCAGGGTGACGGCCATCAGGGCGGCCGGCACCGCGAAGGCCGCGGTGACGGCACCGGGGGAGCCGTCGGTGAGCAGGACGGAGGTGACCTCCGCGCCCACGGCGGTGCCGAGGTTTCGCAGCAGCACGTTGACGCCCGCGCTCGAGCCGCTCTCCGACGCGGGTACGGACTGCACTGCCAGTGCGCCCATGGCCGAGTAGCCGAGGCCCAGGCCTGCACCCCGTACGACGTTCATGGTGGCCAGCGCGGCGAGGCTGCCGTGCGCGAGGGTCGCCGCGAGGTACCCGACGGCGATCAGGGCGCAGCCGAGGGCCAGGGTCCGGCAGGTCCCGTACCGCTTGATCGTCCGGCCGGCCAGTGCTCCGGCAGCCATCAGCGCCAGCCCGGTGGGGAGTTGGACCAGCCCTGCGGCGGTGGCGGATCCGCCGAGGCCGAAGCCGGTGTGCGGCGGGGCCTGGACCAGCAGGGGGATCACGATCCCGGCCGCCATGAAGGCGTAGCCGCAGGCCAGGGCTGACCCACCCGCGGCCAGCAGCGCCGGGGAGCGCTGGGCTCGCAGGTCGATGACGGGGCGGGGGGACCTCAACTCGTACGCGGCCCAGGCGACCGCGCCGAGCAGCCCGGCGGCGGTGAGTGCCAGGGTGCCCGGCGACCCCCAGCCCCAGTGCCCGCCCTGGGAGGAGGCGAGCAGGAGCGCGGACAGCCACAGAGCGAGCCCGAGGGATCCCGCGACGTCCAGGCGGCGCCATGCCTGCGGCGGGTCGCCCGGCGCGGCGGTGCGTTCGGGCGCCGGGTCGGCGGGGACGACGCGGAGCGTGCCGGCCAGTGCCGCGACGCACAGCGCCAGGGGGAGGAGGGAGAGCGAACGTGTCCCGAGCAGCGCCGTCATCGGACCGCCGAGGACCCAACCGCCCGAGGCGCCGAGGCCGATCGCGGTCGACAGGACGCTGATCCGCGGAGCCACCTTCTCGGTCGCGCTGAGCGTGCGGACCAGGGCGAACGTCAGCGGCAGGGCGGCGCCTCCGACACCTGCCAGCACCCGGCCCGCCACGAAGAGGGCCAGTCCGTCGGCCACGGAGGCGAGGGCCAGGCCGAAGGCGCCGATCCCGAGCGCGGCGGTCAGGACGCGGCGGTGGCCCCAAAGGTCACCCATCCGCCCCGCGAGGGGGGTGGTGACGGCGGCGGACAGGGTGAAGCCGGTCAGAGCCCAGGTGATGGCGGTGCCGGAGGCTCGTAGGTCGATGGCCAGCTCGGGCAGGGCCGGCATGACCAGGGATATCGACAGGGCGTAGGCCGTCACGGCGGTCAGCAGGACGGCGGTCAGGGCCCGCCCGGCGGCGCTCGGGCGAGCAGGGGCGGTAGGGGTGGTGGGGCTGGTGGGGGCGCCGGTCACCGGACCTCCCGGTGCGGAGCGCCGGCGGCCCAGAGCTGCTGAGCGCCGGAGATGTTCTTGAGCACCCGGGGCGGCCCGGCGGGCTGGAAGTCGAAAGCCCCGGCCCCTGCCGCGCGAACCCGCTCGGACACCAGCACCTGGCCGGGCTCGGCGCCGGCGCAGCAGCGGGACGCCAGGTTGACGGGGTGCCCCAGCAGTGCGAGCGCCGACATGGGGCCGAGGCCGAGCCGCCCGTGGTGCACGTCGCCGATGGCGACGCCGCAGCGGAGCCCGACCTGCCAGATCCGGGGGTCGGGTGCGCCGCTGTGCGCCACCCAGCGGTCGGCGATACCCGTGAACTCCGCCCGCAGCTCGGCCGCGGCGGTGAGGGCCGACCGGGCGAGGTCGGCGTCGGGGCGGTTTCCGGCGGCAGGGGTGGCCGGACCGCCGAGGGAACTGCCGAAGACGGCGATCAGGCCGTCACCGAGGAACTTGTGGACGACACCGTGGTTGCGCTGTACGGCCAGGACCGCGCTGGTGAGGAACTCCTGGATGTTGCGGAGGAGTTCAGCGCTGTCGTGCTGCAGGGCGTCCGCAATCCGGGAGTAGCCGGAGATGTCCCAGAAGACGACGGCCGCCTTGGTCGTGCGCAGGTCCAGGGCGGCGCGGTCGGAGGCCAGCGCCGCGGCGAGGGCCGGGTCGAGGAAGGTGCCGGGGTCGCCGCCGCTGCGTTCGGCGCCCGGGATGCCGGCGCCGCTCACGGGGCGGACGCCAGAAGACGGGGCAGGTCGGCGAGGCCCGCGATGGTCTCGACGCCCGAATCACCGTGCCGGCCGGTGCGGTCGAGCAGAATCGCACGGATGCCCGCGGCCTGGGCGCCGGCGATGTCGGTGGCGGGTGAGTCGCCCACCATGACGCTCTGCCGAGCGGTCCGGCCGAGGCCGGAGAGAACGGCGCCGAACGCCGCGGGGCTGGGCTTGGCCGCGCCCAGTTCCTCACTGATGAAGACGTGGTCGACGTGCGGGGCCAGGCCCAGCGCCCGGATCTTGGCCCGCTGACCGTCGGACGGCCCGTTGGTGAACAGGGAGAGCTCCGCCCCGGCGGCGCGCAGGGAGCCGAGAGCGGGCAGCGCGTCGTCGAACAGCTCGATGTCGGTGTTGGCGCTCGCCACGTACGCGGAGTTGGCCAGGGCGGCGGCCGCCGAGGCCGTGGCCCGGTCCGTCCCCGCGTCCGTCGCGGGGATCTCGAACCGGAGCCGGCGGTACTCCTCACGGGCCAGCTCGCCGGCGGTGAACCGGGCGAACAGCACGGGGTCCAGTTCGTCGAACCGGGCCCAGTAGGCCGGGCCGGCCTGCACGCCGTGCTCGTTCAGCAGCAGATCGATCTTCCGCTTCGCGCGTTGACGGGCGGCCCCGTAGTCACACAGCGTGTCGTCCAGGTCGAAGATCACGGAAAGCATCGCTCAGCCCTCCCAAGCCACTCGGAAACCGATGGACGCCGAACCGGCGATGTACCACCTGCCGCGTCGGGCGGCGCAGGCGAGCAGGGCGGCGGACTTGTTCCAGGCCCCGCCCTTGACGACCTTTTCGTACGTCTCGGCGGCCGACGGGGAATCCCGGTCCCTGCGGTGCGGGGTGAACCAGTCGGAGCTCCATTCCTCCGCGTTGCCGGCCATGTCGGTGAAGCCGAGATCGTTGGCGGGGTACGCGCCGACGGGCGTGGTGCTGCCGACGTTCTCGCCGAAGTTGGCGGCGGCTGCGGTCGGTTCGCCCTCCCCCCACGGATACGTCCGGCCGACGTACCCGGCGGTGGCGCAGTGCTCCCACTCGTCCTCCGAGAGCAGCCGCCCGCCGAGGGCCTCGGCCGCGAGCCGGGCACCCAGCCACGGCACGCCGACGACGGGGTGCTCCTCCAGGCCGGGCCGCACCCGGTAGCGCCCCGCCGCAGGGTCGTACCGGAGCGGGAGTGCGGGGTTCTTCGCGTTGATGTAGAGGGACATGCCGTCGCCCTCGTCCGGAATCCTCAGCGCGTTGAGCAGGTCCGCGTAGTGGTGATTGGTCATCAGGGCACGCATGACGAGGAGAGGGGGCCGCTCCGGTCCTTCCGGTGCGAGGGCGGAAACGGCGACGGCCGTCGCGCGCAGGGCGCGCCGCAGCTCAGCAGGCATATTCGTACTCCTCGAAGAAGGACCTGAGGCCGCCGGTCAGGCGGGCCTGCTGCTCATCCGTGAGTCGGCTGCGCCAGGAGTTGAGCACCGCGTCGCGGGAGCGGTAGCTGGAGTACCGGCCGCCGCGGCTGGACTGCTGGGAGTAGGCGATGAAGTCCCGTTGTTCGACGGTGGGTTCGAGGTCGAGAAATTTCATCAGCGGACCGAGTGCGTCCTCGGGGTGCTCGACCAGGTCCTCCAGGCGTACGGTGATGTGCTCGAAGGCGGCCAGCGACTGCCGCGCGAGCTCCCAGCGGATGCCGATGCTGCGCAGGCAGAGTTCGAACGGGTCGAGCCCGTCGCCGGTCGGGTGGCCGAGCTGCTGCTCCAGATAGCGGGTGACGGTCACGCTGTACTTCCACAGCTCGTCGGCCTCCGGCACCTTGAGCACGGACGCGGCGATGGCTCGCGGGTCGCGCACCAGGTGGATGATCCGCAGCCCGGGAAGGTACGCGCCGAGCCAGGGGAGCTTTTCGTAGAGCAGTGTCTCCTTGAAGCCGCGCCGACAGCCGTCGGGGGAGGAGCCAAGCCACTTCCGCAGCTCTTGGAGGAACAGCACGATCTTCGGATGTGGGTACAACTCCGGGTGCAGGACGGCCTGGTCGTACTCGGCCGCGGACCAGGGCCGGAGGTCGTTGTCGCGGAAGAAGTCGGTGTGCATGGAGAACGGCTCGTTGGCGCAGGCGACGGCCGGGTTCTGCTGGAGCAGTTCTCCGAGGAAGTTCGTGCCGGATCGGTGGTGGCCAATGATCAGAAATGGCGCACTGTGGTGCATCGGTTGGTCGGTCCCTGGATTCGCGGCGGCGGCTCGGACCGCCGACGCCTGGTGTCGGTGTCTCGGGGCTGCCGCGGAAGGAGCGGTGATCGGCGGCCCAGGTCGGTGTATTGGTCCGGGCTGGTGGCCCTTGGCGGGCGCGGTCCCCGACCGCCCGGCCGTGGCGAACCCACCGGGAATCCCGTGCGGGTTCACCACGGCCGGGCGGTTCCCGCCCCCTCGGACGCGGCTCCCACGGTGCGGGCCGGCGTCCGGTGAAGATCATCTCCCGGGATTGTGAACGGGCTGTCTCGGCAGCGCCAACGGGCTGCGAAGCCGCGTGCGCCGCGCGACCGGTTGCTCGTGGCGGTGCGGGCCTTCGGCTTGCCCGGGTTGCGCGGACCAGCCCGCC
Source organism: Streptomyces sp. NPDC059874 (assembly GCF_042731135.1). Classification (NCBI taxonomy): domain Bacteria; kingdom Bacillati; phylum Actinomycetota; class Actinomycetes; order Kitasatosporales; family Streptomycetaceae; genus Streptomyces; species Streptomyces sp. NPDC059874. The sequence goes on along the minus strand of NZ_JBHWJY010000004.1, from coordinate 57,782 downwards.
ATGGATTGGCTCTACAGTTGTAGAGTGAGGGGCCTGCGGCTGTAGAGGGCGTCCGAACCGAAGGGAGAGGTGTTCCATGCCGAAACGTCACGCCGTGGTGGCCGGGGCCGGAATCGGCGGTCTCACGGCCGCCCTCGCACTGCGCCGGCGCGGTTGGCACGTCACCGTCTGCGAACGTGCCCCCGAACCTCCCACCACCGGCGCGGGCATCGGCCTCGCCCCCAACGCCCTGCGCGCACTCGATGCGATCGGCGTCGACGCCGCCCGCGCCGCCGGCAGCGCCGTACCCGCGACGATGGGGGTGCGCCGCGCCCAAGGCCAGTGGCTCACCCGTGCCGGCACCGCGGACATGGCGGCTCGCTACGGTGTGCCCCCGATCGCCGTCCCGCGCCCGGCCCTCACCGCCTACCTGGCCGCCGCTCTCCCGCCGGACGCCCTTCGCTACGGCACCACCGTGACCGCCGTCGACGACGCCGCCGGCAGCCCTGTCGTCCGTACGGAAGTCGGCCCGGCCCTTCCCGCTGATCTGGTCGTCGCCGCCGACGGCATCCACAGCCCGCTGCGCCGGGCGTACTTCCCCGCCCACCCCGGCCTGCACTACATCGGCGAGACCGCCTGGCGGACGATCGTGGACGCCCCGGACCTCCGGATACCGGCCATGAGCGAGACCTGGGGGCGGGGCGAGCGGTTCGGGGTCACCCCGCTCTCGGACGGTCGGTTCTACCTCTACGCCACCGCGGTCGTGCCGGCCGGAACCCGGTCAGCCGACCCCCGTGCGGAACTCCGGCGCCGCTTCGGCTCGTGGCACGATCCGATTCCCGCCCTGCTCGACCGCGTCGCCCGCCTCGACCCCGCCGACGTCCTGAGCAACGACCTGTACGACCTCGCCGCCCCGCTCCCACGCCTGCACCACGGCAGGATCGCCTGGCTCGGCGACGCCGCCCACGCCATGGCCCCCAACCTCGGCCAGGGCGGCTGCCAGGCCATCGAGGACGCGGTGGTCCTCGCCCACCTGCTTCCCGCCGGAGACGTCGGAGACGGCGGAGGCAGCGGAGGCAGCGGAGGCAGCGGAGGCAGCGGAGGCGCGACCGACTCCGTGTCGGCCGCCCTCGCGGCGTACACGGCCGCCCGCCGCGACCGCACCGACGCCGTGCGCGTTCGCGCCCGCCGCGTCGGCCGCCTGGGCGCCCTCCGCCACCCGCTCGCCGTGGCGGCCCGTGACCTCGCGGTCCGTGCCACCCCCGCCCGCCTGGCCCTGCGCGGCATGGACGACCTCTTCGACGGGTTCCGCCTCCCCGGCTAGCAGTCCGGACCGCGGTGGCGGGGGCTACCGGGTTCCGGGGGCGGTCAGTGTGTGCAGCCGGGCGCGCAGGGCGGTCAGCCGGATGCGCAGTCGCTGCGGCGGTGTGAGAGGCAGGCCCCGGGAGCTGCCGCGCGCGTAGTACCGCTCGACGTAGTACTGGCCCGCGCTCAGCACGGTGGTGACGGCGATGTACCAGAGGGTGGCGACCATCAGCAGCGGGATGACCTGGTAGTTCTGGTTGTAGACCAACTGCACCGAGTACAGCAGGTCGTGCACGGCCAGCACGCTGACGATGCTGGTGCCCTTGAGCGTGCCGATCAGCATGTTCCCGGCGGTCGGCACGATCGAGCGCATCGCCTGGGGCACGACGATCCGGCGCAGTGTGCGGCGTCGGCTCAGGCCGAGGGCCTGAGCTGCCTCGGTCTGGCCGGGGTCCACGGAGAGGATGCCGCCCCGCACCACCTCGGCCGCGTACGCCGTCTCGTGCAGCGTCAGGCCGATGACGGCGGTGAGGGTCGGGCCGAGCAGGTTCACCGTCTTGATGGTGAAGAGTTCGGGGCCGTACGGGATGCCGAGGCCCAGCGTGGGGTACAGGGCGCCGATGTTGAACCAGAACAGGAGCTGCACCAGCAGCGGCGTGGACCGGAAGATCCACACGTAACCCCAACTCAGCGTCCGCAGAACCGGGTTGGCGGAGAGCCGCATCACCGCCAGCACGGTGCCGAACAGGAAGCCGAGCACCATCACCGCGCCGGTCAGCCACAGTGTCAGCAGAAGCCCGTCGAGCACGGCGGCGGTGGTGAAGTGCTGACCCACCACGTCCCATTGGAAGGCTTCGTTGCGGACGACGGAGACCAGCACCATCGCGAAGACCAGCAGCGCGGCGGTGGCGGACAGCCCGCGGCCGATGCGCCGGCGCGGGACGATCGGAGGCAGCTCGGTCTCGGGGGTGCCGTGCGCCCCCGAGGGCTTCGTCAGGGGGGCGGCAGCCGTGGCGGGAGCGGCGACGGAGTCGGATACGTCGGAGACATCGGAAGGGGTGGCCATGGGAAGGGCTCCAGGGAAGGGGGCGCGGGCGTGGATGACCACCCGGCGGCACGGCGCGCTGAAGCGCGGCACATCCTCCGCGGATGCGGTGCGGCCGGGAATCGGTACTCGTGTCGTCACGCTCGCCGCGTCCCTCAACGCGGGCGGAGGGGCTTCCGTGCACGGCGGAGCCGCTCCGTGGTTGATCGTATGTGCCTACCGCCCGGCCGTGTCAACCACGTCCGGGCCGGCGGCCGTCCGAAGCCGGCCGCGATCCGAGCCTTGCTTGACGAAGAGCAGCATGTACTGCTCAAGTAGTCGCATGAATGCCCATCAGCGCTTGGTCTCGCGCGACTACATCGACTTCGGTCGGGTGTGGTCCGCGGCGTGTTGCGCCTGATGCGGCAGCGGGCTGTCTGATCGGCCCTTCCCTCCCTCGGTGACCCCGTCGCGGGCCGAGATCCCCCTTCGCACGACCACCGGGCCGCGGGCAGCGACCGGCACGAGGACACGCTGCCGCGAGCGCGTACGTGCGCTGCCGCCACCCCGATTTCCCGACGCCCCGCGTCGTCACGCCCGCATCGCACCGCCGCATGCGCATTTTTGACGTCTTCTCATTTCACGCAGCAGCAAGGGTTGTTCACTCCTGCCCGCGTGCACGATCCACCATCGCTTCCGAAAGGCCACCCCATGCCCGTGGAATTCCTCGGCATCGCCGCCACCAACGACGGCTCCGAAACCACCGCGCGAACCGGCGCCGCCTTCGACAAGGAGTACACACTCCGGCTCGCCCGGGCGCACGAGGACCACGGCTGGGACCGGGTGCTGTTCGCCTACGGTTCCGGATCCCCGGACCCCGCGCCGGCGGCCGCGTACATCGCGAGCAGGCTGGACCGCCTCCAGATCCTGCTCGCCCACCGGCCCAACGTCTCGTACCCCACCTACGCCGCCAAGACGTTCGCCACCCTCGACCGGATCAGCGAGGGCCGGCTGACCGTCCACTTCATCACCGGCGGCAACGACCATGAACAGGGACGCGAGGGCGACACCCTGACCAAGGACGAGCGCTACGCCCGCACCCGCGAGTACATCCGGATCGTCAAGAAGATCTGGACCACCCACGAGCCCTTCGACCACGAGGGCGACCACTACCGCTTCCACGACTTCGTCAGCGACGTCTTCCCCGTCCAACAGCCGCGTCCGAACGTCTCGTTCGGCGGCTCCTCACCCGCCGCGTACGCGGCCGGCGGTGCGGAGGCCGACATCTACTGCCTGTGGGGCGAGCCGCTCGCCAAGACCGCCGAGCAGATCGAGGCCGTGAAGACCGCCGCGCGGGCCGCGGGCCGCACCGACGTGCCGCGCATCCAGGTCGCGTTCCGCCCGATCATCGCCCCGACCGAGGAACTGGCCTGGGAGAAGGCCCACCGCACGGTGGGCGCCATCCGGCAGCGGCGCGAGGCGGGCCTCGTACGGCACCAGCGCAACGGCGTCCTGGAAGCCCCGGCACCCCAGAACACCGGATCTCAACGGCTGCTCGCCATAGCCGAGGCGGGGGAGCGCTACGACCGGGCGCTGTGGACCCCGACCGCCGCCGCCACGGGCGGCGCGGGCAACTCCAACGCCCTGGTCGGCACCCCGGAGACGGTGGCCCAGGCGCTCCTGGACTACTACGACCTCGGCGTCGACATCCTCTCGGCCCGCGGCTACGACCTGCTGGACGACGCCATCGACTTCGGCCGGTACGTGATTCCCCTCGTCCGCGAGGAGGTCGCGAAGCGCGACGCGGAGCGCCAAGCCGCGCACGCGGCACACGACCACGACCCCCACCAGACCCTCACGGCGGTGCGCGGGTGACCTCCGCAGCACGCACGCACGCCCCGCCTCGGCACCACGCCCCGCGATGAAAGGCCTCCCCGCTGTGAACCTCCCCGGGAGCGAGATCCACACCCGCCTGCGACGCACCGCCGCCGCCCTCGCCCTGCTGCCCCTCCTGGCGCTGACCGCCTGTGGCTCCGGTGGCGCGGCCCCGGCGGTCGGGGGTGCCCAGGCCTCTCCGGCGCCGGCCGACGACCCCGTCGCCGGGGTACGGACCGTGGACTCGATCGCCGCCCTGCTCCCCGCCGACGTCCGCAAGGCGGGCAGCCTGCGGGTCGGCAGCTCCGTCGGCTCCCCGCCCTCGGCGTACTACCCGAACGGCCAGGACAAGCCGCCCGCCGGCCAGGACATCGACATCGCCGACGCGGTGGCCAAGGTCCTCGGCGTGAAGCTGGAGCGGCAGGACGCTTCCTTCGAGACGATCCTGCCGGCCCTCGGCAGCGGCAAGTACGACCTCGGCACCGGCAACTTCGGCGTCACCACCGAACGCCTGAAGACCATCGACTTCGTCACGTACATCAACGACGGCCAGGGTTTCGCGGTCAAGACGGGCAACACCACGCTGACCACACAGGTCTCCGACCTCACCCAGCTGTGCGGACTGACCATCGGCACCGGAGCCGGCACGACGTTCGAGAAGACCCTCACCGCGCAGAAGGGCGTGTGCGCCGAGGCCGGCAAGAAGCCGTACGAGGTCAAGGTCTTCTCCGAGCCCGGGGCCGTCACCACCGCCCTCCAGCAGGGCCGGATCGACGTCGTCATGTCGACGATCAACGGCCTGCGCCACCAGGCCGCGCAGCCCGCCGCGCAGACCACCTTCCTCGGCGAGTACCACCGCCTCGACGTCGGATTCGCCTTCAAGAAGGGCTCCCCGCTCACCCCGGCCGTCCAGGCCGCCGTCAACGAACTGATCAAGGACGGTACGTACGCGCGGATCCTGAAGAAGTGGGGTACCACCGCCTCGGCGATCGACACGTCGCAGATCAACCCGGCCGAGCACACGTGAGGGGCGAGCCCGTGAGCGACGTCATGGTCGACGTGCGCGGCGTCCACAAGAGCTTCGGGCCGCTGGAGGTGCTGCGCGGCGTCGACCTGAAGGTCCGCGCAGGCGAGGTCACCGTGGTCCTCGGCCCCTCGGGCTCGGGGAAGTCCACGCTCCTGCGCACGATCAACCACCTGGAGAAGGTCAACCGCGGCTGGGTCGGCATCGACGGCGAGATCATCGGCTACCGGAGCTCCCGCGGCAAGCTGTACGAGCTGAAGGAGAAGGAGGTGCTGAGGCAGCGCACCCGCATCGGGTTCGTCTTCCAGAACTTCAACCTCTTCCCGCACCTCACCGTGATGGACAACCTCGTCGAGGCCCCGGTCTCCGCGCTGCGCCGCCCGCGCGGGGAGGCCGAGGCGGCGGCACGCCGGCTGTTGGACCGCGTCGGGCTCGCGGACAAGGCCGACGCCTATCCGCGACAGCTGTCCGGCGGGCAGCAGCAGCGCGTGGCCATCGCCCGCGCGCTCGCCCTCGAACCCAAGGTGCTGCTCTTCGACGAGCCGACCTCGGCGCTCGACCCGGAGCTGGTCGGCGAGGTCCTGGACGTCATCAAGGACCTCGCCCGCGCCGGAACCACCATGATCGTCGTGACGCACGAGATCGGCTTCGCCCGCGAGGTCGCCGACACCGTCGTGTTCATGGACGGCGGAACCGTCGTCGAACAGGGGCCGCCCGCGGCCGTCCTGGACGACCCGCAGCACGCCCGCACCCGCGCGTTCCTCTCCAAGGTCCTCTGATCGGCGGCCGCGCGCGTCGCCGGTACAGCGGAAGCTGCGGTGGCGTTCGTAGACCGGCCAGGAGACCGGGGACTCGCGGTCCACGCCCACGCTGATGCCTTGCAGGGGCGCCATGCCGATGAGCTGGTGGACGCTGTCCGACCGGCCGGTCTCCACACCGTCGATCAGGACGCGGAACTCCCAGCGCCGTCCCTCCACTGCGGCGGCCGAAAGCGTGACCGTCCGCCGGCCCGCGGGCAGCGGGCCGGCGTCGGTCTCGTGCAGCTCGCCGCTGCCGTCGGCGAGGGGGAAGACGCCGTTGCGCCAGGCCGCGGACTCCCAGGCCGCCGCCGGCTCCTTCACCACCGCCGGGTGGTCCTGCGCGACGTCGATGGTTTCGGTCGGAGAGGCGGTACTGGCGCGCCAGCAGGCGGCCCGTGAGGCCGGCGCACCCCACCACCGGGGCATCGTCTGGACGCGCGCCGCCTTCCAACCCGGCCTCCTCCCCTTCCCGGCCTACGAGAAGGCCGGCGCCGCCGCCGCGATCGAGATGGAACTCTCCGCGCTTCTGGTGACGGCTCCGTTGGATCGGCCGCCGAGTGAACTGGCCGACGCTCTCAGGGGAGTGGGGCGGTGGCGGTCAGTACGGCACCCTCTCCGGGCGCCGACTCGATGGTCAGCGTCCCACCGAGCTGGCGTATCCGGGCCCGCATCGCCGGGACGCCGTGTCCGCGCACGCCGGACGGGGACTCGGGGAGGGCGGCGGGGTCGAAACCGTGTCCGTTGTCGGCGACATCGAGGACGACCCGGTCGTCGAGCCCGGTGAGGGTGAGCGCGGCGGTGGTGGCGCCGGAGTGCTCCCGTACGTTGGCCAGCGCGCCTTGGGCGATGCGCAGCAGCGCGGACTGCACACGATCGGGCAGCGGGGCGCTCTGCTCACCGGCGTCGATGTGGACGCGCACCGTGAGCCCCGCGCCGGACTCCCGCTCGGCGAGGGCGTGCAGCGCGGCGTGCAGGCCGCCGCCGTGGGCGAGGTCGGCGGGTGCGAGGTCGTGCACGAAGCGGCGCGCCTCGGCGAGGTTGTGCTCGGCGATGGACGCGGCGGTGCGGATGTGGCCGCGGGCCTTGGCCGGGTCGGTGTCCCAGGTCCGGTCGGCGGCCTGGAGCAGCATCTGCTGGCTGGACAGGCCTTGGGCGAGGGTGTCGTGGATCTCCATGGACAGCCGCTGGCGTTCGGCGAGGGTGCCTGCGCGGTGTTCGGTGGCGGCGAGCTCGCGGCGGGTGCGGACGAGGTCGTCGATGAGAGCGTGCTGGCGGGCCGCTTGCCGCTGCATGTGGAGGAAGACGGTGGTGGCGAGCGCGGAAACGGCGACGGGCCCGATCACCAGATCGAGGTTGAAGCGGGGGGCCAGCGCCAGCTGCGCGAAGATCACGAAGAGGGTGAGGAACGCGACGAGGACGTACGCGGCGACGGGCGGAAGGGTGCGCAGCGCGGAGTAGAACAGGGGAACCGCGACCCACGCGAAGCTGGGCGCGAGAAGGACGAGGACGGCCCAGGTGGTGACGACCAGGCCCAGCCAGACCAGTCGGGAGGCCGGCGGCCACGGCGTGCGGCCGTGGGTCGGGTACGTCTTGGCGGCCATGGCGGGGCCGAGCGTGTAGAGGACGGCGAGCGCCACCGCGAGGGCGATCACCCAAGGGGCGCGGGCTTCCTGCGTGTGCCGCTGGACGAAACGGAGCATCGACGTGCCGACCAGTACGAAGAACGTGACCCGCATGACCAGCGCCAGCCGCCGGTCGTCCGGCTCGCTGCCGGAAACGGTCCTTCCGCCCTCCTCGGCGGAGCCGAGGTCGGAGCGGGAGGGCTCTGCCGGGGCACCCACACCCCCGGGGACGCCGCCGGCGCCTGGTTCGCGGGCCGGGCCAGAGCGGTCGGGCCGCACGTGCACCTCCTGACATAGGGGTCCTGAACTGGACAAACAACCCTATTGTCGCCCAACGAGACGGAGTCGGGGTAAACCGATCGGATGACCCGTGTGTCACCCCTCTTGCACGCGGCATGCAGCCGGTCCGCCGACAAGCCGGGGCCGCCGACGGGTCCACGAGCGCACCCGTACCGTCGCCGGCGGTGCCCTGATCGCCGCCCTCGCCCTCGGCGGCTTCGGCGCGTACAACGCCAGTGCCGCCCCGGCCCCGGCCGCCCAGACCGCGGCGAAGGCAGACGCCAAGAACAAGAACCTGACCCAGTCGACCCACCTGACCGTCGACGCCGCCACGAGGGCCGCTCAGGTCGCGCTCGACGCCGCGGAGAAGGAGAACCAGCGCGTCACCGTCGCCGTCGTCGACCGCGACGGCAACACCATCGTCACCCTGCGCGGCGACGGCGCAGGCCCGCAGTCCTACGAGTCCGCCCAGCGCAAGGCCTACACGGCAGTGTCCTGGAACGCCCCGACTTCCGAGCTGGATGACGAGGACCAGCTCATGGGTCGTGCCCCGGGCGGAGGCGACGCATATGACGACGCGCCAGGGGCGTGCGTGGGGCCGTGGCAGGCAGGCCACCTGTCGCCGATTGGCTCGCGGCCCGGGCACGGCACGCTTGGGAGAGTGGAGTTCGGATTTCGAACCGAGGGAGTTGTCATGCAGGTAGCCGTGGTCACCTTCGACGGGTTCAACGAGCTCGACAGCTTCATCGCCTCCGCGCTGATCAACCGGTGTCGAAAGGACGGCCTGGAGGCCTTCATCACGACGCCGACACCCGTGGTGACCTCGATGAACGGTGTCGAGGTGACCGGGCAGCGGCCGATGGAGTTCGTGGCCGATGCCGACGTCGTGCTGATCGGCAGCGGCGTGAAGACGCGCGATGTGGTCGCCGACGACCGGCTGCTCTCCATGTTGCCGCTCGACTCGTCGCGACAGCTGATCGGTTCGCAGTGCTCCGGAGCGCTGGTGCTCGCGCGCCTCGGGTTGCTGGGTGGCATGCCGGCGTGCGCGGACATGACGAGTCGACCCTTTGTCGAGGCCTACGGCGTCACCGTCTTGGACGCGCCGCTGCACGCCGAAGGGAACATCGCCACGGCGGGTGGCTGCCTGGCATCGCAGTACCTCGCCGCCTGGGTGATCACCCGAACGCTCGGGGAGGATGCCGCGCGCGGCGCCATCGGCTACGCGGCTCCGGTCGGCGAACAGGATGAAACCGTCGAGCGTGTCATGCGCGCCGTCCACGCGGGCGAGGTCGCGCGCGCGAAGGCATCGTCGATGACCTGACGGCGTCCCGTACAAGGGTGCGGCGCGGGTCGCGGCTCAGCGGCGGTGGATCCGGTCGACGCCGTACCACTTCGACACGCAGGCGGCGACCCAGTCCCGCTCGTAGTTCCCTGTGAAGAAGGGCTCGGCGAGAGCGCCGATGTACAGGGGCCGGTAGCCCACGTCCGTGGCTCCCCGTGCGATCTCGGTCCGGATACGGGAGTTCTGGGCGTCCCAGGCGACGGAACGGGCGACGGTGGTCGTGGTCAGCTGCCGGACGTTGGGGACGAGCGCGGCAACTGCGGCAAGCGCCACGCAGCCCGCCGCGACGGCGCCGGTCACGAGGACCGGGTCGGCGGCACGGCGGCCCGAGAGCCGCCGCCCGCCCCACGCTCCCAGCAGTGCGCCGTAGCCGCAGAGCGCGAGTTCCATCGGTACGAGAAAGCTCGTCCAGGTACGGGCGTACGTCCACCCGCTCGGCCCGTAGCCGCTGCGCAGACCCACCATCACCGCGAGCGACCCCAGCACCACCACGGGCACCGGGACCAGGAGCATGGCGATCAGCATCTTGCGAGGGACGGCACGCCGCGGCTCCCGTTTCCCGGGCGCGGGCCCGCCGAGTCCGCTCGCCAGACCCAGCAGGACGCCGACGGCCGCGGCCCCGAGGTAGGCCCACTGGCCGGTGACGGAGTCCCAGATGCTCAGCCAGCCCTCGAAGGTGCCCCTGAGCTCGTCCCCGGACAGCATGGATGCCCGATCCGGCTGCTGGGCCCGGCGCCATCGGGCGCCCGGGGAGGCGTACAGCACGACCAGACCGAAGACGAGGCCGGAGCACCAGAGCAGGCACCAGGTGAACGGACGCCAGTCCCGCGCCAGGCCGAGACGGGGCAGCGAGAGCAGTCCGACCAGGGCGGCGAGCAACCCGCTGACGAGCGCGAACGGCTCGCTCAGGGTGCCGAGCGCGAAGCCGATGAGGAACGCGGAGACGAAGCCGGCCACGCGGGCGGTGGCGCTTGGATGGCGGACGGTCCGGATGGCCAACAGGAGCGCCCACAGGCCGATGACGCTCGGGACGGTGTGGGAGATCGTGGCAGGGGCCCACAGCAGCACCTGGTAGCTGCGGGTGCCCCCGAAGTAGACCAGGGCCTGTACGACCAGGGCGCAGGCGGTCAGGGCCGGCGCCCGGGGTCTGCCGCCGAGAAGCCGGACGAATTCACGCCCCAGCAGGACCAGTCCGACCGTGAAGCAGACGGCGATGACCGTCGGCAGGATCTTGGCCCCGACCAGTCCGCGGCCGTAGACGACACCGCTCATGAAGGCGTTGGCGACCCTGCCGTTCTGGGTCGTGTAGAAATCGGACGTGATGCCGAGCACTCCCAGGTCACGGGCCTTCCACGCGGCGCACCAGTCGTCGGACGTGGGCCGCACGTAGAGACCGAGGAAGCAGCCGACGGCGATCAGGGCGCCGCCCGCCGCGACGAGCGTCGCCCCGGCCGCGGGGAGGAGACCGCGCAGGAGGGGACGGCGGCCGGTGGCCCGGCGCACCGCGGATGAAGGGGTCCGGACGTCCTCGCCCTCGACCGCAGCAGTGCCCATACACCACCCCTTCGCAGCGGGGCCCGGCCGGAGAAGCAGCCGACGCGCCCGCCGACCGCGGTGACCGCACGGCCCGCGAACACCCATGATGTGCACGGTTCGACACCACCGGCATCCCGGGTGCGCCAGGACGGTTACGGCCGCGAGACCCCTCGGGCCCCGTTGCTCACCCGGCCGGCGGGCATACCGTGGCGGCCTTCTCAGGGCTGTTCCAGGATGGGGAACCCAGGTCCGCGCGTCCGCGGGCCCGGCAGATGGAGTGGCGATGCCCGGTGTCCTACGCGGCCGTTGGGCAGTCGTCACGGCGGTCCTGGCGTTCGTCGCCGTTCCCGTGTGCGCCGGCGGCGACCAGAGCCGTCGTGAGGCCGAGCGCAGGTACGCGCCGCCGTCGGTGCCCGCCGCTCCCGCCGTCGGTCTCCTGTCCAACACGACGGCCGCCGAAGGGGTTCCGCCGACCGTCGCCCGGGGCGCGCGGTACGTCGAGGGGAGCAACGTCCTGCGGCTGGCGTTCGGCCGGTGGATGTACCTTCCCGCCGCCAGGACCACGTCGGCCGTCGTCGCCCTCGACCATCCGCCGGCGCGGCAGCAGATCGCGGAGAGCCGCGCCTGGCTGGCCTCCGGCCGCGTCCCGGGCAAGTCGCCGGCGCAGCGCGCGGCGGCCGAGCGGGCCCTCCTGGCCATGCGCGCCCTGCTCCAGCCGAACGGCGCCCTGGCGGCAGGGTGGAGTCCCGGCTGGAACTACTCCTGGCCGCGCGATGCCAGCTTCGCCTCCGCCGCGTTCGCGCACACCGGCCATGACGCCGAGGCCTACCGCATCCTGCGCTACAGCGCGGCGACCCAGCGCAAGGACGGCACCTGGGAAGCGCGGACGAAGCTCGACGGGTCCGGCCCGCCCGACGGCAGGCGTTGGCAGCTCGACGCCAACGGATGGGTCCCCTGGGCCACCTGGCAGTGGTACCGGACGGCACCCCGGGCCACCCGCCGAGACCGGCTGACCACCCTCTACCCGATGATCCGCAAGGCGGCCGACCACGCGGCGCGCTCCCTACGGACCGACGGTCTGCCCCCGGCCTCCCCCGACTACTGGGAACTGATGACGAACACCGCGAACATCGGCACGGCCGCGCCGCTGCTCGCCGGGCTCAACGCCTCCGCCGACCTCGCCCGGGAGGCGAACCGGCCGGACGACGCGGCGCGCTGGGCCCGGGCCGCCCGGCGGCTCTCCTCCGCGATCTCGGCACGGTTCGTTCCCCTGGGATACCAGCGCACCGTCGACGGACGACATGGGTACGACAGCGCGGTGGCCTTCATGGCGCCTCCCTTCAACGCGGCCCCCACCGGCCTGCACCGGGCACTGGACGTCACCTACCGGGCGCTGCTCCTGCCCAACGGAGGGCTCACCCCGGGGAACGACCCCACGGCGCCCTGGGGCGGGAACGCGTGGACGCCCAGTACGGCGTTGTTCGCGCTCGCATGGGCCGCCACGGGGCGGCCGGCGAAGGCCGGAAGGGTCCTGGACTGGATTCTCTCCAAGAGGAACTCGCTCGGCGAGCTGCCGGAGAAGGTGGACAAGGAGGGCAGGCCCTCCTCGGTCGCCCCCCTCGCCTGGACGGGCTCGATCACCGTCCTCTCCCTCGTGTCGCTCGACGGCACGGTGCTCCCCACCCCGCCCCGGCGGCCGTAGCGCCGGCGCCCCTGGCCGCGCCCCCGGCCGGTGGCGCAGGCTCAGACGGGCTCCATCCCGTCACCCGGCGGCGGAGTGGCGCGGACCCTCTCCAGCTCGACCAGAAGGCGCCGATAGGCGAGCCGTTCGGCCGCCACCGCCCGCTCGAAGGGGACGTAATGCGGATCACGGCGTGACCGGGCCTGTGCTTCGGCGGTGAGGCGGAACTCCCTCGTGCGGCCCACATCGCTCCTGGCGTCGACGAACGCGGCGTCGAGGAGTCGGTGGTCGAGGACCTCGGCGAAGGCGCGCTCCGCCAGGGCGGCGAGCCCGTCGAGGTCGTCGGCGCAGCTGCCGGGAGCCTTCCCGCGACAGGCTTCTTCCACGGCACGGGAGAGCGACCCCAAGGTCGCCTCGAGCTCCGGGTAGCCCCAGGCCGGCGTGGCATCGTTCCTGCACCCGGTGGCGACGGCCACCAGCACGGCGACGGAGGCCACGGCGCGGACCGTTCCCTGTCCCGCGCGCCCGCGCGTGGTGGAGCAACGGGTCATGGGAGCCCCGATCGCTAGTGGTCAGGTGGCCGGGGGTGTGGCCGGGAGTGTGGTCGGGAGCCGATCTCGGTCGGGCCCGAGGTGGTCCGCCCGCCATACTCGCCCGCGCCCGTCAGCGCTGCCACCCGGAGTCCGGGTCCGTGCGGCCGGCCTGCGCGAGCATCGAGGGCTGGGCCGCCCGGTGCCACGGGGAGGAGGGCGGGCGGCTGCCCAGCGGTTCGGATCCGGCCCGGGGAGCCGTCGTGATGTGCAGACCGGCGTCCAGGCCGAGGGCCGCGGCCACGGTCGTGCCGTCCGGCTCGGCCAGGGCCGCCGGTGCGCCCGTGTAGAGCATCTGGGACTCGTACCAGGACGGGGCGTCGTCCGGGCCGGACACACTGACCGTGCCCGCTCCCGCGCGTCCCGCGAGCACGTTGCCCGCGACACCTACGGCGCCGTAGCCGCCCTCGCCGCCCGTCCCGGTGACCGGGGAGAAGGTCGGCGCGGGCCCGCCGGCGGTGGCCATGCTCGTACCGACGATGCCGGTGCCGGGGCGGCGGAAGTACAGCCGGACGCCGTCGCCCTGCGGGATCGCCGAGAGCGGGCCGGTCGTCGCCGGCAGTCCGGTCGGGACCGGGCCGCTGAACGGGGCGTCCGGGGTCGGCTGGATCCAGGCCAGCACGGACTGGGACGTGGCCGCGTACACGTGGCGCCGCCCCGCCCCGTCGGTCGCGGTGACCGGGTCGCCCTGCAGGCCGGTGCCGCCGAGGGCCTGCCACGTGCCGAAGGCGCCGTCCGGGGTCGCCTGGGCACGGGCGCGCAGGGTGCGCCGGGAATCGCGTACGTACACGGTCATCCGGCCGGTGCTGTCCACGGCGACGGCCGGTGCACTGATCGCCGAGGTGCCGGATATGTCCTCCGTGTCCGGGGTGCCCAGCGACTGCCACGGGCCGAAGGCACCGTCGGGCGCGGCCTGGACGGCGTACACGAGGTCGCGCCCGTACTCCTGGGGCGTGGCGCCGAGGGTGGTGCGGGTGCCGAAGACCGCGACCCTGCCGTCGGGGAGCCGTACCGCCGTCGCGCCCGCGTCGAGGCCGGCGCCGGCGAGGAACCCGGGCCCCTGCCAGGAGGCCTTGGGGCCGCTGCGCGACCAGTACGCCATCCGGCCGTCCAGGACGGCGAAGGCCCACAGTCGGCCGGAGACGCCCTCGGTCATCCAGGAGGTGCCGTCACCCCGGCTGTAGCGGATGGTCCGGTTCCATCCGGCGCCGGTGGGCCGGGTCGCCGTCTTGCGGTCGCCGCAGCCGGCGGGGCTGCCGCACCAGTCCTGGTGGTCCGTCCAGGCATAGGTCTTGAGGTAGCCGAGCTTCTCTTCGGCCGCCTGCGGGTCGAGCGTCGGCGGCAGGGAGCTGTTGGGGTAGCTCACATAGTTCTGGATCGAGAAGTGCGGCCGGTCCGTGGACTTCGCGTAGCGTTCGGCCGCGGCCTGCACGAAGCGGGCGCCGTACATGTGGTCCTGGTGGTCGAGGAAGGCGCCGCCGCCCTGCGACCGGCCGGGCGTCGGGTCCTGCGTCCGTATCGTGGTCGGCCGGTACATCGCGAAGACATCCGCGATGGCGTCCACGGCCTGCTCCTTGGTGTACGAGAACGAGGACTTGACCGGCGTCCCGGAGGTCAGCTGGGCGCCCAGGGCGGGAACCTTGCCGTCCCAGAGGCCGCGCAGGCTGTCCGGATTGTCGCCGGAGATGCTGCGCGCCTCACGCAGCTGCATCCACACCAGGTTGACCTCGGGCCTGGCGACGAGGACGTCGACCTCGGCGCTCCCGCCGCCCGCGGTGGGTATGGACTTGCGCTGCCACGCGCTGGTGCGGTTGCCGGTGGCCATCTGCGCGTAGGCGGCCCGGATGCCGTTCTGCCGGGCCTCCGCGTAGGCGGCGTGGTCGGCGGGGCCCTCGGGGTCCTCCAGGTGCGGGCTGTGGGCCTCGTTCCTGCCGTCGGACTCGCCGGAGGTCAGGTAAACGGTGGCGACCTTGACGCCCGTCGATATGGAGCGGCTCAGGTCGGGGTTCATGAAGAAGAGGTCGTCGTCGGGATGCGCGACGACCTGGAGCACCGTGCCCTCGGTCACACTCGGGCGGAAGGCCGCCTCGGGTGCTGCCGGCCCCTGCGCGTTCCCGTATCCGTAGGCCCAGGTCGTCACCCCGACGGCGCCGGCGGAGAGCGTGGCGAGCAGGGCCGCGAGGCGGGTGCGGCTGGCCAGGGACATCTACAACGCCTTGAGGGTAGATCCGATGCGGAATTCCGCCGAGGGAGTGGGTCGGCGCCCCGATGGCTCCACCACTTCCGGAGACGACCGGGCCCGATTATGCCTCGCGGGTTTGCGACTGACACACCATCAAGGTTGATATGACGGACAATCAAGTTAAATGCAACATTTGCATCGTTTGTCCAATTTGCTACCGCTTGGGTGGCGGTCGCAACGGAACGAAGAGGTGATCCTTTCCCCTCCGGCCACGGACGGCCGAAGCGGTCCGGACGGAGACCGGAGGGCGCCCGAGACCAAGCTCCGGTGTCCGCCCTCCGGTGTCCGCCCTCCGGTGTCCGCCCTCCGGCGGCCGCGCACACGGCCCCGGTCAGTCCACGAGCACGCCGGGGTTGAGGATGCCCCGCGGATCGAGCGCCCCCTTCGCGGCCCGCAGTGCGAGGGCGAAGGGCTCGGGGCGCTGGCGGTCGTAGCCCGGGCGGTGGTCCCGTCCGACGGCGTGGTGGTGGGTGATCGTGGCCCGGTGGCGGTGCAGGACCTCGACGGCGACGGCCTTGAGGTCGTCCCAGAGGGCGTCCTCGTCGCCGGACCGGCCGGCCGCGAGGACGGTGAAATAGGGCGCCGCGCCATCCGGATAGACATGCGTCAGGCGGCAGTTCACGGTCGCGGGATGTCCGGTGGCCTTGAGCGCCGCCGCGCCGACCTCGGTACGTACCGCTTCGATGAGGCCGGGGATCCGGTCCCAGGTGGCCGCCGTCTCGAAGGTCTCCGCGACCGCTCCCATCCTGGCCAGACCATCGCGGAGGTAGGGCATCCGCAGGAAGGCCGAGCGCCAGGCGCTCACGGCCGCGTCGCCGCCGGGGCCCTCGTTCGTGCCGGCCGTCCCGTCGTGCCGGCCGCCGTGCGAGCGGGCCAGGGCGAGGGCCCGTTCGAGCCGGGCGGTCACCGGTTCGTCGGCCGACTCGAACCCCAGGACCAATACGGCGGAGCCGTCCCGGGCGGCGCCCGACAGCGCGGCCTCGCCGGCGTCCAGCAGACGACAGTTGGCGGGGGAGAGGTCGGACTGTGCGATGGCACGCACCGCCCCGAGCGCGTCGGGGAAGGCGGCGAAGAGGACCGCCGCGGACGCCTTGTGTCGGGGGCGTTCCTGGAGGCGGACCCACGCCTCGGTGATGATGCCGAGAGCCCCTTCGGAGCCCAGGAACAGCCGGTCGGGGGAGGGGCCCGCCCCGGAGGCGGGCAGCCGCCAGGAACTGCTCGTGCCGGCGGGGGTGACGACGCGCAGCGACTGCACGAAGTCGTCGATGTGCGTGCGGCCCGTGGCGTAGTGACCGCCGGCCCGGGTGGCGAGCCAGCCGCCCAGGCTCGAGAACTCGAAGCTCTGCGGGAAGTGGCGCAGGGTGAGGCCGTGGGGCCGCAGCTGGTCCTCCAGGCTGGGCCCGAGCGTGCCGGCCTGGATGCGTGCGGCCCGGCCCTCGGTGTCGACCTCCAGGACGCGTCCCATGGCGGTCAGGTCGAGGGACAGCACCGCCCGGTGGGCGTCGCCGCGGTACTCCACGCCCCCGGTGACCGAAGAACCTCCGCCGTACGGGACGACGGCGACCTGCCGGTCGCCGGCCCACTCCAGCAGGTCGGCCACGCCCCGGTCGTCCGTCGGGCGGGCGACGAGATCGGGGATGCGACCGGGCCGCCCGCGCAGGGCGCGCACCACGTCGCGGTACGCCTTTCCCATGGCGTGGGCGGCGCGGTCCCCGGGGTCGGCGGTGACCAGGTGGGCGAGGCTCCGCGGGGGTTCCACGGCGGGGCTCCCCACGCCCAGGTCGCGGACGCGGGGTACGGGGAGCGGGTGGGCGAGGGTGCCGGGGAGCAGGGCGCCCATCGCGGCGCATTCGGCATCGTCGGGATGCGCGTCCGCCCAGCCCCACCCCCACCAGGAGCGGGTGCGGGACGTCGACTGCGCGGTGGTGCCGGCCATGGATGCGCTCCAGAGGTCGAAGAATTTACCTACAGGTAAATTACCTACTGATAATATCGACTCATGGCAACCCCGATGACAACCCCACCTTCCAAAGCCGGCACCAAGGGAGTCCCGCGGGAGCACCGCCGGCAGCAGATGCTGGAGGCCGCCACGAAGGAGTTCGGCACCCGCGGCTACGCGGCCGCATCGCTCCCCGCCATCGCCGCGCGGGTGGGCGTCACCAAGACGCTGCTGCACCAGTACCTCGGCACCAAGGAGGACCTGTACGTCGCCTGCCTGGTCCCCGTGGGGGAACGGCTCCTGGACGCCATCCGGACGGCGATGGGCCCCGACGGGACCGCACCGCACACGCCGCTGCGCGTACTCCACGGCATCTTCACCGCACTGGAGGGGCAGCGGGAGGCGTGGTTCGTGCTGTACGACACCACCCTGCCGCCCGGCGGCGAGGCCGCACGCAGAGCCTCGGAGTACTGGTCGGCCATCGACCGGCTCGCCGCCGGCGGCACCGCCGAACTGCTGCGCGCGGCCGGATCCACCGACCCGCTGGACGCCGACGCGCTCAAGTACGTCTGGCGGGACCTGGTCGCCACCCTCGTCCGCTGGTGGGTCAAGCACCCGGAACAGAGCCCGGAGGCCATGACGCAGCGCTGCTCCCGCCTCTTCGCCGCCGCCGCGACGCTCACCTCCGACGGCGGCTGATGGTTCCGGCGTCCGCCGCGACCATCACGAGCCGGCCCGCTGCCGCGACCGCGTTCCCGGCCGACGCGGACGGCGGAACGGGCGGCGACAGCAGCGGGACGGGCGCTGACTAGCTCTTCTCGGCCCGCAGGTCCTTGTCGGCCTTGAGCTTGCGCCACACGGTTCCCAGCGCCTCCAGGTCCTGCTGGTCGAGCAACTCGGTGAAGACCGGCGCCAGGGCTTCGCGACGGGTCGCGTCGGCCTCGGCGAAGACCGTACGTCCCGTATCCGTGAGGGAGACCTCCACCGACCGGGCGTCACGCGCCGAGGGCGTACGGGTCACCAGCCCCCGGGTCTGCAGGGCGTCCACGACCCGGGAGACCTGGCTGCGACTGAGCAGCGTGCTGTTGCCGAGGACGGAAGCGGGCACGGGCTCGGGGCTGGAAGCCAGCCACAGCATGACCTCGAACCAGGACACGGGGAGGTCGTGGGCCTTCACGAGCGCACGGTCGACGCGATCGGTCAGCACGGTGCCGGCCCAGACCAGCCCGTAGAACGCGTAGTCGGCCGCCGGCATCTCGGCTTCGGTGAGCTTCTTCGGCATGGGCGCCAGTCTAGGGGTTGCGTGCGCACGCACATAATTTTATAGTGTGTGTGCACGCACATAAATCACGTTCCGTGAAAGGCGCCCCATGTCTTCCCTCCCCACCACCCCCACCACCCCCACCACCCCCGACACCTCCGCCCGCACCGTCCTGATCACCGGCACCTCCTCCGGCATCGGCCTGGCAGCCGCCATCGCCGCCGCCCGGGCCGGATGGCGCACGATCGCCACCCTGCGCGACACCGGCCGGGCCGACGCCTTGCGCAAGGCCGCCGCCGACGCGGGCGTCGAACTGGACATCCGACAGCTCGATGTCGTCGACGAGAGCTCCGTCGCGGCCGCCGTGGGCGGCGTGATCGCCGACTACGGGCGTCTGGACGCCGTCGTGAACAACGCCGGCGCCGGGCACGTCGGCACCCTCGAACTCGAATCGGTCGACGATGTCCGCGAGGTCATGGAGGTCAACTTCTTCGGCGTGCTGAACGTCTCCAAGGCCGCACTGCCGCACCTGCGGGCCACCGGAGGTCGCCTGATCACGGTCACCAGTGTCGGCGGAGTCATCGGTCAGCCGTTCAACGAGGCCTACTGCGCCGCGAAGTTCGCCGTGGAGGGGTACATGGAGAGCCTGGCCCCCGTCGCGGGCGCCGTCGGAGTGGACGTGTCCGTCATCGAACCGGGCGCCGTGGCCACGGAGTTCGTCAACAACATCGGACTCGACATCGAAGCCCGCATCGCCGCGGCCGGCCCCTACAGTGACGCGCTGCGCCACTACATCGACCGTACAGTCGGCCAGTTCCTGGACGGCGCCCAGACCCCCGCCGGCGCGGCCGAAGCCGTCATGGAGGCGCTGACCGCCGAGCGGCCCGCGTTCCGTATCCAGACGTCGCAGTGGGCCCGCGAGTTCACCGCGACCAAGCTGGCCGACCAGGACGGCGCGGCAGTGATCGGCATGACCGGAGCCTGGGTGGCCTGATCGACCGCGCCTCAACCGGGGCTGGGGGTCGACCGCCCGTCGCCGGCCGCACCCGGTCGCCCTCTGTGACGGCCGACGACCGGCCGGTGCCCGAGCGGCCGCGCCCCCCGCCGGACCTGTGCGCCGCGCGGAACCGGGTCATCATGGGTGGAGGTCGCCGGACCTTCGTCCGGCCGCCGGGCCTCCGCGTGGCGGCAGGTCCGAGTCGGGAGGTGACTCGTAGGCATGGACGAATCACGCAGAGCCTGGGCCATGATCGGCGTTGTCATCGCCGTCATCCTCCTCAACCTCACGGCCATCGTCCTGATGAACGCCATCGGACTGTGACCGTTTGACGCCCGCTCGTCGCGCTTCGGGGTCCGCTGCGTAGCGGCGCTCGCCCGCGGTCGGGCCGCTACGGCTCGGACCCTCTGTGCCTCACGTCCAGCTCGGCCCCCCGCGCCGGGAAACGGCGGCCCCTTGCCGCCAACCGGCCCGTTCTCACCCGCCGCCGCCCGGCGCCGCACCGATGTCTGCCTGAGGCGCCGCACCGGTGCCTGCCTGAGGCGCCGCACCGATGCCTGCCTGAGCGCTGCCGTCTGGGGTAGAGGTTGCCCCTCGCATCCCATTTCTGACATTTAGTCAACTCTCCTGGCTGAAACCATAGTTAGTCGACATCCGGGCAAGAAAGAGACCGCCCGGACCCTTGCTGTGCCGCCCCGGTTCGCGAATGATGCTCCCGGCGTGTCGGTCGATGGTGGTCGCGATCCGCCCGCCACCTCGATCCCGACCGGCCTGGAGGAACGCTTGCGGACGAACCGTCACATCCGGAGATCGTTAGTGGTCGTCGGCGCCACCCTCGCGCTGGTCGTCGGCCTTCCCCAGGTGGCCTTCGCGGCGCCACCCCCGGCCCTGCCCAGCCAGGCCGAAGCGATCGAGCTGACCTTCCAGCCGGCCTACGACTACGACACCGACGGCTGCTATCCGACACCCGCCATAGGCCCGAGCGGAGTTCTGAACGGCGGACTCAATCCCACCGGCGCCCTCAACGGCAACTGCCGGGACGCCGCGGACCTCGACAACACCAACGGCTACTCCCGCTGGAAGTGCAACAACGGCTGGTGCGCCGTGATCTACGCACTGTACTTCGAGAAGGACCAGGCCGTCCCCGGCATCTCTCTCGGCGGCCACCGCCACGACTGGGAACACGTGGTGGTGTGGATCCAGGGCACCGAGGCCAAGTACGTCGCGACCTCCGCCCACGGCGACTTCGTCATCCACGCGCGTGACCAGATCCGCTGGGACGGCACTCACCCCAAGATCGTCTACCACAAGGACGGCATCGGCACACACTGCTTCCGAGCGGCGAACACCAACGACGAGCCGCCCGAGAACCACCGCCGCGCCTGGCAGTTCCCCGCGTTGGTCGGGTGGTCCGGCTACCCGGCGACACTCCGCGACAAGCTCAGCCAGGCGGATTTCGGCAGCGCGCACTTCGGCCTGAAGGACAGCGCGTTCGCATCCCACCTGGCGGAAGCCAAGCCCGCGGGCATCCCCTTCGACCCGTACCTCTAAAGCAGAAGCCAAAAGGGCTCCCACCTGCCCGATTTCGGGCAGGATATGGGAAGTCGGCCGCTCCGGCGTTACAGTGGCCACTCATGATCACTGCCTCCGCTCTGGGGTCCTTCGCGCTGATCGTGGGACTCCTCACCCTCACACCCGGCCTCGACACCGCCCTCGTACTGCGCACCGCCGCACTGGGTCACCGCAGTTGCGCCTGGGGCGTCGTCCTCGGCATCCAGACGGGAACCCTTGCCTGGGGGGTGTTCAGCTCGCTCGGCATCACCGCCGTGCTGACCGCCTCCCACCTCGCCTACGCGATGCTCCGGTGGGCCGGAGCCGTGTACCTGGTGTGGATGGGAAGCCGGATCCTGGTGTCGACCCTGCGCAGGCGGGCTCGGGCCGATCTCCTCCAGGACGACGCCGCGCACGAGCCGGCCGTCGACGGCAGCTTCGGGAGCGGCTGGCGCCGGGGCGCTCTGACGAACCTGCTCAACCCCAAGGTGGGTGCCTTCTACATGGCCGTCCTGCCGCAGTTCATTCCGGCAGGCGCCCCGCACCTGACGACCGGCATCCTGCTGGCCGACATCCACATCCTGCTGGGCCTGCTCTGGTCCGGCGTATTGATCTCATTCGCCCGGGCGTTCCGCGGCAGCCTTCGGCGCCCCTCGGTGCGCCGGATCCTCGACCGGATCACCGGCACCGCCATCGCCGGCTTCGGTGTTCACCTCGCCCTTGACGACTGATGCCGTCGGCAACCGGTGAATTGGCCTCTCCCTCTCAGGAGGAGTCTCCGTAGCGGGTGGCAATCGCGTCGGCGCGCTTGTGTAGGGCGGTGCGCAACGACCGTGGGGTCAGGGCTTCCGCGTCCGTGCTGAGCTGCCACAGCGCCCATTCGGCATGTCGGGAATCTTGGAAGGTCACCTCCAGCCGCAGCCAGCCGTCCGCGTCGGGTTCCTCCGCGCGGACGGCCAGGGCGGTGTCCAGCAGTTCCTCTCGCCGCGCCGGGTTCACCCGTACCTGCGCGGTGATGTGGTCGCCGCCGGAGAGGAACCGCGCGGAGCGTTCACGCCAGATCCGGTCGAGATCGACCTGGTTCGGTCGCTGTGCCGTTTCCGGGAGTTCTTCGGCCGCCAGCACCCGCGACAGCCGGTAGGTGCGGTCCGCGCCGGATCTGGTGGCCAGAAGGTATCCCTGGCCCCGTACGGTGACCAGGCCGATCGGGTCCACCGTGCGCCACTGTGGTGTCTGGCCTGTGGCCGCGTAGTGGATGCGCAGCTTGTGTCCGGCGAGCACCGCGCGCCTGACCTCGATCATCGTGGTGTCGGGTACCTCCTCGGTGACCAGCCGGCGTGAGAGCAGGTCGGTCTCCGGGTCGACGAGAATCCGCTGGGCCGCGTCGCTCGCGGAGGCCCGGTGGCTTTCGGGAAGCGCGTCGACCACCTTCCGCATGGCCGAAGCGAGCGCCGAGCCGAGACCGAATGCCTGCTCGCCGCGTCCCGATCCGGTGGTCAGCAAGGCGAGGGCCTCGTCGTGGTTCAGTCCGGTGAGCTCGGTCTGGAATCCGGGCAACAGTGCGAACCCGCCGTGCCTGCCGCGTTCGGCGTAGACCGGGACGCCGGCCGCGGACAGCGCCTCGATGTCGCGCAGCACCGTGCGGGTGGATACCTCCAGCTCGCGGGCCAGCGCGTCCGCCGTCAGCCGACCGCGCCGGCGCAGCAGTAGCACCAGTGACACCAACCGGTCTGCGCGCATACGACAACTTTATCGGAATACATGACAGAGGGTGTCGTGATTTGTCGCGAGGCTAGTTGATGCGACGTCAGGGCCGGCGGCTGCCGAGCCAATGACATGCGTGTTTCCGATGAATCGAATGGAGTGAAGTGGCAGTGGAGCGAACGGCGATCAACCCGGTGACGTGGTCGGTGGAGATGGGATTCAACCAGGGTGAGGTCGTCTCCGGGCAGACACGGACCTTGTACATCTCGGGGCAGACCGCGATGAGTGGCGACGGCAAGCCCCAACATGACGGGGACATCGCGGCGCAGTTGACGCTGAGCATCGACAACCTGGAGGCCGTGCTCGCCGAGGCCGACATGTCTCTCGCGAACCTCGTCCGGCTCAACGTCTACACGACCGACGTCGATCAGCTCTTCCAGCACTACGGCGTGCTGGCGGCGAGGTTGGGCGCCGCAGGGGTGGCGCCGACGTCCACGATGCTGGAGGTGACGCGATTGGCGATCCCCGGCCAGATGGTCGAACTCGAGGGCACCGCCGTCGCGTGATGCGACCTCTCCGTCACCGCTACTCGTGCCGGTCGAACCGGCACGAGTAGCAGGCGAGTCCCGCGCCTTGGGGGCGCCGCGCCGTTCTGCGGCGAGCGCGTGCCGAAGAGGACGGGGCCGGGGCGGCCCGGCCTGGGAAACCTTGTGTGCGGTTTTCGACTCGTCTACCCTCCCGGGGGAGCTTCACCATCCACCCGGGACAACCGAAGGCTCTCCGCCCGAAACCCACCACCGGGAATCGGAGCCACCATGACCAGCAACCACACCCCCCGCACTCCCGGCCCGTCCACCGGGCAACCTCCGGCTCGGGACGCTGCGGTGAGCGCGCTCGTCCCTCCATCGGACGACATCGTCGGGCAGTTGCGGTCCGTACTCGGATCGGCGGTGCGCGCGCCGGGAACGGTTGGGTACGAGAACGCTCTGGCGAAGGTCTTCTTCCCCGAGGCAGCCCGGCGACGGCCTGCGTGCGTCGTGGCGCCCCGCACGGCCGACGACGTCGCGACCGTCATGAGGGTCGTGACGGCGGCGGGAGCGCGGGTGACCGTGCGCGGCGGCGGTCTGAGCGCGAACTGCGTCACCGACGGAGCCGTCATGCTGGACCTCTCGGAGCACCTGGACGCCGCCCGACCGGACGGAGACCGAGTGGCCGTCGACGGTGGGGCGACCATGGCCACCATGCTCGGGGTCCTCGCCCCGGCAGGCCGTGCGGTGCCCATCGGCGTCGTCGGCCACACCGGCCTGGGGATGGCCACCCGCGGGGGTATCGGCTATCTGACGAGGTCCCTGGGGCTCACCCTCGACCATCTCGTCGGCGTCGAACTCGTACTCCCATCCGGTGACGTCGTCCACCTCGCGGAGAGGAGTTCGGGCGAGGAGGGCGACCTGTGGTGGGCGGTGCGGGGCTGCGCGCCTGCCGTCGGAGTGGTCACCTCCGCGGTGTTCCGGACCCACGAGATCGGCCCGGTCTGGGTCGACCGGGCGGTGGTGGGTCTGGATGCGCTCGCCACCTACTTCCGGATCGCTCCCGAGCTCCCCCGAGACACCACCATGAGCGCGGTGCTCGGCTACACCGCCCTCTCGCCGGACGAGCCGGTCCTGTTCCTCTACACCGCCTGCGCGAGCCGGCACGACAGCGCCATCCGCCGGGCCAGGTCAGCGGCCTCCGCCGTCGTCGCGGGCGCGGGCTCGCCGCCGCTCTACCGCTCGGAGACGTCCGGCCGCTATCTCGCCGGGCTGCCCGAGTTCGCCATCCCCGGCGCCGGCGGCGCCGAGCCCGACCCGATCCGGCTGCCCCAGCCGGGTGACGGTCCACGTGGTTCGTTCTTCGGCAAGGCGGCCTTCACCGGTCCCACCCTCGACGCCATGGTCGCGGACACCCTTGCGGACAGGATCCGCGCCGCACCCACGAGGGCGTGCCGCATCGACTTCCAGCACACCGGTGGGGCTCTGGCCGACGTCGACGACACCGCCACCGCGTTCTGGGGCAGGACCAGCGAATGGAGCATCCCGCTCAACGCGATCTGGGACGACGCCAACGACGACGAGGCCTGCAGGACGTGGGCACGCGACACGCTGCAGTCACTGGCCGGGCACAGCATCGGGGTTTACAACGTCGAACTGCGACCGGGCCTCCCCGAAACAGAGACCGAGACACGGGCGGCCTACGGCAGCAACCTGGCCCGGCTCCGGACGCTCCAACAGCGCTACGACACCACGGCAGTACTCGCGCCGCTACTCCCGTAGCTCAGCGGCTGAAGACGAACACGACGGGCCGCCCCAAGGGCACCTCCTCGGCCCCCTCCACACTGTCGTCACCCCGCGAAGCACGGGTCTAGTACGTGACGGGAGCCGGCGACTGCTTCAGGCCGAGTGGGCGATCGGCGAACGCGTTCTCCGAGTCGACCTCGTAGCAGACGTTGACGCTCGAGTCCCCGAGAGTGCTGTCGACGTAGCGCTGGACGTCCCCGACGGACTTCGTCTCCCAGAGGCACGTCACGACCGATCCATCGACGTGCGGGTAGAACTGCAGCACCCGGGTGCCATCGGGCGCTCCGGTGCCGGCCATCAGAGCCTGACCGCGGGGAAACGCGGTTTCCGGATTCACGATCTCGTGCTGTACCACGACGTACATGGCGTCCTCCGCGTTCGGTGCCGTGTCGTTCGGACGATTCGACGCTAGGCGTGCGGAGGCGTGGCCCGCATCGCGCACATTCACCACACCGTGGTGGATCGCACTGGTCATTTCTGACCAGGCGGCTCAGGCGAGGCCGTGCTCCAACGCGAAAGTGCTCGCCGCCGTCCGCGAGGAGACCTCCAATTTGCCGAAGATGTTCTGCAGGTGCCGCGCAACGGTGTGCTCGCTGATCACCAGGGCAGCAGCGATCTGCCGGTTGCTCGCGCCTTTGACCACCTGGCGGAGGACCTCCAGCTCGCGTTCCGAGAGGCCGTGGGTTTCCGTGCCCGGTCCGCGAGGAGCGAGGGAAGCGACATGGGCGAGGTCGGGCCCGGCCTCGAGCTCCGCGAACACCGCGCGAGCCGCATCGAGCTCCAGGGCAGCCGCGTCGACGTCATCGAGCGAGCGGCAGGCCAGGGCCACAAGGACGCGCGCCCGGGCGGCTTCGTACGGCGCTTCGAGCTCCTGCCACACGTGCCACGCCCGCCGCCCCGCGGTGAGAGCGGCGGCGGCGTCGCCCGTGGCCAACGCCACGGAGGCGAGGCTGTACGCGGCCCTCGCGCGAAGTAGGTCGCTGTTCTGGTGCTCCGCGATCGCCGAGAGCTGATCGGCAGCCGCAGCCGCGTCGTCGATGTCGCCCCCGGCCAGCATGATTTCGACGTACGCCGCGAGGAGGGCGGCTCGCTCCACCTCCCGGGTGTGCTCGGCCACGGCACGACGGACCGTCGCCGCCGCGGCCTCGTCGTCGCCCTGTGCCAGCCGCAGCAGTGCGAACCCGGGCTGTGGCTCGAACCCACGGCGATTGGCCTCCCGGTAGGCGGCCTCCGCCTCGGCCTGCCGGCCCCGCAGCCGGTGGATCTCACCTTGCCGGTAGTACGCCTCTCCGCAGGCGATCTGGTTCAACATGCCCTGGGCGAAGCGGTCGGAGGCTCGGCGGGCCGCACCGAGTGCGGCGGTCCAGGCGCCGCCGTACTGCAGCACTTCGGCCCGATGCACCAGGCACAGACCGTTGTGCGCGACCATCTGCGGTTGACGGTCGCACCACCGGGTCAACGCGTCCGTCCACTCACGCTCATGACGCAGGTCGAACAGGTCGCGACAGAAGACGATGGTGTTGCAGTAGACGATGCCTCTGACGATCGGCGAGAGCGCACCGGATTCGGCGACCACGAGCGCCTCGTCCACCAGGCGCAGGCCCTCGTGCACGCGGCCCAGGTTCACCAAGGCCCGGCCTTGCTCGTCACGTGCCAGCCACACCAGGTCCGCGTCGCCGAACCGCTCGCCGACCTCGGCGGCCTCGACCGCCGTCGTGTGGCCGGACTGCCAGTCGCCACTGCCCATCTGACTCAGCCATACCGGGATGAGCAGGTACCCGCGTTCGACGCAGTCCCGCCCATCTGCTTTCAGGATGCGCTCGCCCAGGGAGAACCAGCCGTTCGCCCGGGCGGGGTGGCCCCGGAACAGCATGCTGTGGCCGATCCAGAACGCGCAGCGGACGGCGCGGGGTACGTCGCCGGCGTCCAGCCACATCGCATGTGCGCGCTCCAGCCCGGCCACGTATTCCTCGTCGCGCCCGAGCATGTAGGCGGACCTGGCCATCAGCTCCAAGTCCTCAGGGCCGAGCGGTGTGGCTCCCTCGGCGGCACTCAGGCTCTCGAAGGCCTCGAACCAGGCCTCGTCGGCGTAGCACGTACGGCCTCGGGCAAGATCGGTGTTGGCGTCCACGAGGTGATTATCGACTTGCCGCGCACGACATCGACCGAGGCGCTCCAACTGTTCGCCGGGGCGTGGTGAAGGGGGCATGGCCGCCCCGAAGCGCGGGGGACGTCGGTGCCTGATCCGATGCGATGAGATGCGATGCGATGAGAGGCGACGCCGGCCCACGGGCGCCCAGTCGGGCCCTGACCACCGCGTACCAACCCGCTGTAGCTTTCCCGCGTGATCGAAAATGGGAACGGCGCATGCGAGTGGATCGGGTCCGAGGGAGGGCCGCTCATCGTCGTGCCCGAACAGGACCTGACGTCCTGGCAGGGATGCGACTTCGAGTCGAACATGAGCGACGACGACTACAGCAGGGCCTGCGAGGTCGAGGGCTACCTCGGTGTGATCCCGGTCGGACGAGCGGAGGCCCTGGTTCTCGGGGAGCCTTGGTCAACCACCTACGTGCCCGATCACGGCTGCTTTGTGAGCTGGATCGGCGCCGACTCGGAGGACGCCATGCTGGACAGCGTCGAACAGGCGCTTGAGGGCGCAGCGTGGGAGGCGGAGGTGCTCTGGGAGGTTCCGGGCCCGGTGGTCCTTCTGGACTCCGGCCTACCCGGCGTTCCGGGGCCCAACTCCGAGTTCGATGACCTCGACCGGTTGCGCATCGACCTGGAGGCGGGGCGCTATCTCGTCCGCGCCGCCCATGCGAAGCCCGTCCCCGGGACGACCATGGTCCTGGTCGGGCTCACGCGGCTGTCAGGCGACGGGCCGGGAGATCACCGGGGGGACATGACCGAGTAGAACGAAGCCCTCCATCCGGAACTACCGAGATGGGCGCGCAGATCACCCAGTACGGCTGGAGCGCGCCGACGGGCAGCGCGAGCGCTGCGTCATCGCCGCAGGACCGCCCGCGGCAGCCGCCGGCACGTGGTGCAACAACTCTGTCGGGCTCCCGCGCTCTTCGGCCGGCCCACCCCCGCCGGGGCGAGCCGCCCGGCTGTCAGCCGCCGACCGCCGCCGCCAACGGTGTCGGGAAGAGGTCGCCACCTCCTGCTGACCGCCACCGGAGGCCCTCACCGCCGGCCCGTTCGGCGTAGCGTTCATCACCACTTTATTGCAACGAGACCGCTTGGGTTGTTGCATTATCTCGCGATCGTTGCAACGAATTGGTGGCTTCTACCTGCGATTATGAGGATCTATAACCTGGATCAGGTTGTCGGATTAATGAATGCAACGTAGCGTTTCTGGCATAAGAAACGATGCGGTGAAGGCCTCGGAGGTCGAGGGGTGCGCGTTTCGACGGAGTGAGAGATCAAAAGGGGTGGGGTCATGGAGACAGCAGCACACAGCCGGCAGCAGGCCGCACCCGGCGCCTTCGTCGCCTTCGCGCGCTTCGTGCTCTGCGGTGGGGGAGTGGGTCTCGCTTCCAGCTTCGCCGTGGTGGCCGTCGCCTCCTGGATGCCTTGGGCGTTGGCCAACGCCCTGATCACTGCGGCTTCCACGCTCCTCGCCACCGAGCTGCACGCCCGCTTCACGTTCGGCGCGCGACGGCGCGCGACCTGGCGCCAGCACGCACAGTCGGCCGGGTCCGCAACAGCCGCGTACGCGGTGACCTGTGTGGCGATGCTCGTCCTGCAGCAGCTGGTCACGACACCCACTGCCCTGCTCGAGCAGGCCGTTTACCTGTCCGCCTCCGCCCTCGCCGGCGTCGCCCGGTTCGTGGTGCTGCGCCTCGTCGTCTTCGCGCGCGACCGCTCGCAGGAGTGCCCGACCACCGTCCGTACCACGCGTCCGGTGTACGCGAGAGTGGCTCGTGCCGCCGCACCGGCCGACTCGGCGGAGCTCTGCCGCGCAGCCTGACTCGGCGAGGTGGCTCTGCTGCCGGGTCTCCTGCTCGGGCGGCAGCGGACGGAGCCGACCGGATTTGAACCGGCGTCCTCGCGATTTTGGAGACCGCGCGCGTCGACCTCTGCGCTACGGCCCCGCCCGCCCGGCATCCTAACAAGGTCAATTGGCAAGGTGTCGTCGTATGAACGGCGCGGTACCGAGGACGAGTACGGCGAAAGCGGTGAGTCGTTGCAGTCCTGGCTGGGCGAGGAGGCCGCTGTGCTGGATGCCGTGGATCGCGTACCGGTTGGCGACGATGTCGGTGGCCATGACGGCGCAGGCGAGGTCCGCGCCTCGGCGCTTGCCGCCGATGAGGAGCGCGGCAGCGAGAGGGTCGAAGAGGGCGAGTGAGGACCAGTAGAGGTTGAGCCGGGTCGGTGCCCAGGCGTAGGGGTTCAGGCCGTGACGGAGGAGGTCGGTGATGTGGGCGACGGCCCGGTGAGGTCGCCCGGCGCGCCGCCAAGACAACTTGGCGGACTGCCGGGTTCAGGTTCGGACGAAGGGGCTCGGCCTACCAGAATCGGGTCCGCCCCCTCATCATCGCCTACCTCCGAGGTGACCATGCCCACGCTGACCCTGCCATCCGTCCGGTTTCCGGAAGGCCTCCCGGACGGCTTCGCCGTCAAGGGCCCGGGGAAGAACGGCGAAGAACTCGGTCGGTTCGCCCACACCACGACGCGGCTGCTCCTCGGCAGTGACGGGCTGACCACCCCCTTGCTGGAGGCGTGGGTCGGCTCTGCGGTCTCGGTCCGCCGGATGAGCCACCGCCTTGTCCGTGCCTCCGAGGCTCCCGAGGGAGCTGCGGACCTCCTGCAGGTCGCATCGGACGAGATCCTGCTGGAACGCCGCTCCGTACTGGCGTCGTCGAGCGGGGTGGACCTTTCCCGGAACGTGGTGGTGGCCCGGCCCGGGCTGTCCGCGGCTGCCGAACGGTGCCTCACCGACGGCTCGGCGACGATCGGCCGGATGCTCCAGGCAGCCGGAACCGGCCACCGGCGCACGATCGTCGAGGTCGGCCTGGACATCTGGGGAGGAGAGCCCGCGGCTTACAAGACCTACCTGCTGTGGCACGGTGAGCAACCGCTGGCCACCATCACCGAGTTGTTCAACCCCGAGGTCGTCCCCGCCGCCCTGCGCGCCCCCCTGGCTCTGGCGGGCCGGTCGTGAGCGCGCCCCGACGCCACGTTCAGGTGGCCATCGTCGGCGCCGGGCCCGCCGGACTCGTCCTGGCCCATGTGCTGCACAGGGCCGGCGTCTCGGTCGAGGTCCGGGAACGGTCCAGCCGGGCCGAGGTGGAGCAGCAGGCCCGAGCGGGCCTGATCGAGCACCGGGTGGTCGAGTACTTGCGCGACCACGGCCTCGCCGATCGTCTGCTGGCCGAGGGCGGCCGGCACGAATGGTGCGAGTTCATGTGTCTCGGGGAGCGGATCCACATACCGTACGGGGACCTGTCCGGCGGGGCCGGGCACTGGGTGTATCCGCAGCAGTTCCTGGTGCGCGACCTGATCGCCTCGTTCGAGGAGGCGGGTGGCGTACTGCGGTTCGACTGCCCCGTCCTCGATGTGGACACCACGGGCGACCGCCCGCGCGTCCGTTGTCAGGACGACGTCCTGGAGGCCGATCACGTCGTGGGCTGTGACGGTCCGCGCAGCACGGTCGCGCGTTCGTTCCCCGCAGGCATGGATGGAGCCGTCGAACGGCGCTATCCCTACGACTGGCTGACGGTGCTCGCCGAGGTGGACCGTCCCGTGGACGGCATCCGGTACGCCCTCCACGAGGCGGGCTTCGCCGGGATGATGCCCCGTACGCCCCGGCTGGCACGCTTCTACCTCCAGGTCCCGCCGGACGCGGATCTCGCGGACTGGCCCGAGGCGCGCATCCGCGAGCAGCTGTCGCTTCGACTGCGGCTGCGACCGGAGGCTGGGGACCCCCGGCTGGGCAGGCTGACCGAGGTCGGCATGCTGCGGCTGCGGGGCCGCGTCCGGGACCACGTGCACACCGGCCGGCTGCTGCTGGCCGGGGACGCGGCGCACGTGCTGACACCTTCAGGAGCGAAGGGACTCAACCTGGCAGTGGCCGACGTTGCCGACCTCGCGGACAGTCTGCTGCGCTACCACCGCGACGGCGACGAGGACACCCTGGCCGGCTACGAACGGCGTCGTCATCGGGACGCCTGGGCGGCGCAGGAGTTTTCCGACCGGCTGCTGGAAGTGCTGCACCTTCCGCCGGGGAACGCGGCGGAGTCCGCCTTCGGCCTCCGACTGCGCCGGGAAAGGCTCGCCCGCCTGTCCACTCCGGGCCCGGAGGCGGAGACGTTCGCCCGCACCTACGGCGGCGCGGGCCGCCTGCGCCCGGCGCCGCGACCGGGGGAGTGATGCCCGCTCTCGGGTCGGTGACGTCACCAGCGCGGTCGCCCGCATGCTCCGGCGCGCCAAGGCGGCCTGGCCCGTGACGTGGTTCGAAGGCTTCGTGGCGGCGCGCGCTGCTCTGTACACGCGCGCCGCGTCGTTCCCTGCTTGATTCTTTACGGGCTGGGGACGGACACCGTCGGAGCCGGTCGGCTTGGGTGAACATCCGGCCCGTGTTGCGATGAGTACGGGATGCGACGCCGGTCTACCCTTCAGACCCATCGCCCCGGAGGAGCGTCACATGACCGATACGACGACTCTCGACCTCGGACCACAAGCCCGGACCGTGGCCCGTATCGCGGCGGGAGTCCCGGACGCCCGGCTCGCCGACCCGACGCCCTGCCCCGACTACACCGTCGCGGACCTGCTGGGCCACCTCGCGGGCCTCGCCACCGCTTTCCGCGACGCCGCCCGCAAGGACCTGGGCCCCACGACGGACACGGCCCCCGACCCAGCCGCGCTCTCCCTGCCCACCGGCTGGCGCGAGGAACTGCCCCGGGTCCTCGGCGAACTGGCCGAGGCCTGGAGCGATCCGGCCGCCTGGACCGGCATGACCCGCGCGGGCGGCGTGGACCTACCGGGTGAAATCGCGGGTGCGGTGGCCGTCGACGAACTGGTGATCCACGGCTGGGACCTGGCCAGGGCCACCGGCCAGGATTACGCCCCCGATCAGGCCGCGCTGAGCGCCTCACATGCGTTCCTCCTGGCGGCCGCCGAGGACGAGGACCGCGGCGGCGGCATCTTCGGTGCCGTAGTGCCCGTACCGGACGACGCCCCACTGCTGGACCGCGCAGTCGGACTGAGCGGGCGCGATCCGGGCTGGACATCTCCCGAAGTCCCCCTG
The DNA here is from genome assembly GCF_042731135.1 of Streptomyces sp. NPDC059874. Taxonomy (NCBI): domain Bacteria; kingdom Bacillati; phylum Actinomycetota; class Actinomycetes; order Kitasatosporales; family Streptomycetaceae; genus Streptomyces; species Streptomyces sp. NPDC059874. The sequence continues at coordinate 25,449 of NZ_JBHWJY010000004.1, read as the reverse complement.
ACGCAGCCGTAGGGCGCCCTGGATCCGTCCCGCGGGCGAGTGCGAGCCGCGATTCATACAAGCGTATTGAACATCTGTCATAGACGCTTGTATGATCGCTGCATGAGTTCCGCACCGAACATGGGGGAGTACCTGATGTCCGTCCAGCCCACCCGCGCCTTCCTGACCATCGACGGCCGTGTCCTGTCCTACCTGGACTTCGGGGGCACCGGCCGCCCCCTCCTCGCTTTGCACGGCCACCTCTCCGAGGGCTCGTCCTTCGCCGCCCTGGCTGCCGCTCTCGGCTCCGACTGGAGGGTGATCGCGCCCGACCAGCGCGGCCACGGCGACTCCGACCGAGCCGACGACTACACCCGCGCCGGTTACCTCGACGACCTCGTCGCCCTTCTCGCCCACCTCGGCATCGGCAAGACCGTCGTGCTGGGCCACTCGCTCGGCGGAATCAACGCCTACCACCTGGCCGCTGAACACCCCGCGCTCGTCGAAGCCCTGATCAACGTCGACGCCCCCGTCGACCTCCCCGACCACGGCACCAGCCCCCTCGCTTTCGTGCTGAACTTCCCCTACACCGCAGCCACTCGTGAGGACCTCCTCGCCGCCTGTGGCCCCCTCGCCCCCGCCATCGCCCCGGCGCTGCGCCGCCTGGCTGACGGATCCGGGTGGCGGCTGCCGTTCCACCCGGGGGACACCGTCGACTCCGAGACCCTTGTCCACGGCGATCACTGGAAGCAGTGGCTCGCGACCGACTGTCCCGCACTCCTGATCCACGGACTCCGCAGCCAGGCCCTGCCCACCCGGCAGGCCCTCGACATGGCCGACCGGCGCCCCGGGACTGCTTACCGTCCCCTGGAGACCGACCACTTCGTCCCACTGGCCGACCCGGACGGCTTCGCGACCACCGTTCAGCAGTTCCTCGCCGGCATCTGAACTCCCGGCCGCCGCCCCTCTGCCAGGCCGCGGCGCGGCGCCGGTGCCGCCGCCCTCTGGACGACTTCGCCGCATGGGAATGTTCAAGCGAAACGGCAAGCCGCGAGTCCCTGCCGCGGACGCTGCGGATCAGTCTGACCTGGGACGTCTTCTCCTTCAGGGTGAGGAATGACCGAACAGCCGGCAGACGCACACAGGTCGTGGGGACTGGGCTCCGCCGACCGCTGGGGACTCGACCAACGCACCGGAGTCATCACCTGGACGTTCCCCGACAAGACGGCAACCGCACCAGCACAGATCCTCGCGAGCTACAACCCGTCCTCTCAGTCCAGGCTCTGGGCGTGGGCCAACCAGAGCATCCTTCCCGAGATGAGCCGCGATGCTCGCATCGTTGCCGAATGGGGGGAGAGCCACGGCCACGCCGGCTTGACGCAACTGCAGATCGACGCCGACGACGAGCTCGCCGCGACGCTCTCGGCGCGCGCCGTGAGGATCACGAGGGCAACAGGCTTCTACCGAGGCACCGGAAGCGCCTCGATCCCGATCATCACCTTCGGTCCGGTCACCCTGACCGCCAACGACGGCACGACAACCACGTTCGAGATCGACATCGACTAGATGAGTCATTCCGAAGTGATCAGTGGTCGTAGGCGATCAGGGACCGTGTGATTGGCTGTCCGGTCTTGTGGTTGTGCCAGATTGCTGCGGCCAGCGCGAGGACGCGTTGGGCGACGCGGACGGCGACGCCCTCAAAGGTCCGGCCGCCGTGTTGTTCCAGGTCGAGCTGGCCTTTGAGGGTGTCGTTCACCGACTCGATCAGTTGCCGCACTGATTCCAGCAGTGACTCGCCCTTGCGGCGCTTCTCCCGCTTGAACGAGGGTCGCAGCAGCTCTGCCCCGCGCATGGCCAGATCGGTCTCGAATTCCTTGGAGGCGAAGCCCTTGTCCGTGATCACCAGCAGGCCGGGGCGGTCGGTGCCTGTGTCCGGCTCACGATCCAACATCGCCGTCAGCACCTCGCGCTCGTCCAGCTTCGGGTTCGCAAGGGACCACAAGATCGGCATACCGGTCGGGGTGCACACCAGGTATAGCCGCAGGCCCCAGAAGAATCGGGAATGGCTGGCGCAGTACCCGTATCCGGCCCAGCCTGCCAGGTCCGACCGCTTCACCGTGGGGCGTGACCGGCCGCACTCGACCGGGGTGGAGTCGATGATCCAGTGGTTGTCGAACCAGAAGTCGGTGTCCGTCGCAAGGAGCCGTTCAGCCCGTTTGACCAGCGGCAGCGCAGCCCGCAGCCGCTTGTTCCAGCCCGGCTGCCTCGGCACGAAGGGGAACATCTCGCCGAGGCGGGAGCCGACGACCCGCAGCCACCTGGACTCCGAGGTGAAGCCCAGCATCGCCTGGGCGACGGCGAGGCAGACGAGCTCGGAATCGGTCAGCCGGGGAGGGCGTCCCAGCCACCGGGTGTCCGTGATCTCGTCGTCGATCTTCACATGCAGTGCGGTGAGCAGGGCGTCCAGGTCATTCGTCACAGAACGATCTTGGCCGCCCTGTCTGTCTCTCCGGCCGCCGGCAGGGGGCTGCCCGATTGCCCGGCTTCACGCTTGAGCAGGCCGACAAGCTTCGGGAGACCGGACGCCACCGCCATGGCCGCCCGTGCCGGACCTCCCGGTCCGCGCTGTGGCCAAGAGCGCCCAGGGCAGCGCGAAGATCTCAGATCTTCCGCCGTCTGCTGCCCGCCGTTGTCGAAGGCTGCGACAACCTGGCCGTCTGCGCGTCCCGGTCCCGGCCCGATATTGCCCGAATCCCGTGCCGTGTTCATGCCATCGATGTCATAATCGGACGTTGTGTGGACAACGCTTGCGCCGCTCATCGGCGTCCTGCTCGGCGGGCTCATGTCGATGCTGGCCCAGCGCTCGGCAGGACGCGCCTTGGAACGCGGCGAGGCGCGCCGCAGTGTTCGTGAACTTGCCGAGGCGCGCCGCAACGAGCGTCTCACTCACCTCATCGAATTTCTGTCTGCGGTGCAGGAAGCAGAACGAGTCGCGGTGGATCGGCATCACCACAACCTGGCTGACGAGCAGTGGCAGGCCCGGGCAAGGCAGGTTCTTGACAGGGTGTGGGTGACGCAGAAGACGATCCACGTGCTGTGCACGTCCGAGGTCAGCGAAGCGGCACGCAGCCTCGCGTGGGCAGTACAGGAGGTGATCAGGAAGGGCCCCGAAGACCCGGGAGAGCCACAGGATGAGAAGGTCTGGGCGCACATCCGTCCGAGCCGACAGGCATTCCTTGATCTCGTGCGCGACCAGCTGAGTTGAAACCCCGGGGAGGGATTCGGCAGCTGCCGTGAGCGGCCCGGGACAAGCAGCACCAGCTCCGGCCTCCATTGTGTGGCGAGCGTCATCTACTTCGCCGGCTTCTCGAGGGACGCAAAGCCCGCCTTGGCGCAGGCAGCATGCATGTCCACGGGCCAGCAGCACGCCATCGAATGGCCCCTTGGCCCATCGGCAAGCTGAGCACGATCACTTCGGAATGACTCGTCTAGGACGTGTCCAGTCCGGTCGATCTTGGGTATCGAGACGGTTGGGCGACATTGCGCACGCCCTCCGGTCTCGTTTTCGCCTTCCAGCGGTCAGCGGACCATCGGCCGCCTGGGTGGCTGGACCGCGTATCCATGCCGATCCCGCAGGGCATCCGTTCTGCCTGGTCCCTCACTGAGGGTGGGGCACGGCATCACTCAGACATGGACGGCTCAGGCGCAGGAGTTAACGAAGGGCTGGACAGCATGGACTGGCAGGCCGAGTGCCCAGAACTCTGGGCGTTCCTGGAATCACTGCAGCGCGGCGAGAACCTCTCCGGCACCGTCGCGGCGATTGAGCCGTTCGGCGTCTTCGTGGCCCTCGACGATGGCCCCCAGCATCCGATCTTCCCCGGCCTCGGGTTGATCACGATGCCCGAACTGTCCTGGCGGCGCTTCGAAGCGGCTTCCGATGTCGTTCAGGTCGGGCAGCGCGTTTCTGGTGAGTTCCTCCAGTTCGACACTCACAATGCAGAGGCCAGACTCTCCCTGCGCGCAACGCAGCCCGACCCCTTCCAGACATTCGCCGACTGCACTGCGGTGGGCCAGGAGCTGCGCGGAAGCGTCACCAAGATGGTGCCGTTCGGCGTCTTCGTTCAAGTCGCTGACGGGATCGAAGGACTGGTCCATCTTCGAGACCTCACATCGGCGCCCGCGGAGGGTCCGGAAGAGGTCGTCCAGGTCGATGACGTCGTCACGGTCATCGTCACCGAAGTCGACCGAGAAGAACGCCGGCTGTCACTCTCCCGACGGACAACAGGTCGGCCGTGACCTCAGACGCTGTCGGTGGCGGAGCGGTGGCGGAGGCGTGCTGCTTTTGCTCAGGCGTTCACGTGGAGGAGTTCGGCCGGGCGGCGCAGCGCCGGGGTGCAGGCCGGCCGAGATACTGGTGGTCATGACGAACTTCCCTGCCGCACCTGTCCCGTTCTCGCGAATCAAGATTCGGACCGGGGCGCTGGTGTTCTGCGGCGACGACGTCGCCCTCATCCGCCGCGACCGAGCCGACTCCACCCACTACACTCCGCCCGGCGGCAATGTCGAAGACGGCGAAGATCTGGCCGTCGCGCTGCGCCGCGAGCTCGCCGAAGAGCTCGGCCTGGACACCGCACTGGCTGACGGCGGGGAACTGCTCTGGGTGGTCGACCAGCGCGTCACCCGCCCCGGTCCCACCCCGCCGCCGCGCAAGCTTCACCTGATCTACCGCTTCCACATCAGCCCCGACATCCGCGCGAACCTCGCCGAACAGGAACTGGACGAACTGCCCGACGGAAGCCACGAGGTCGGCGTGATCGAGTGGATCGACTACCGCAAGACCGCCGAACTCCCGATCTTCCCGCCCATCGGTCCTGCCCTCGCCGCGTTGTCCGACCCCCACGCAGCCACGACCGACGCTGCCCTGGACGCCGTCACCGACGAAAACTACACCTGGGTCTGACAGCCTGCTCCGATCGATGAGTTGGGGCGGATAGTTAGGATCCGTAGCGCCCCGTGGGCACACGTCGGCCTCGGCTCTTCGCAGTCGGGGCGGCCCGCGATGATGTGGGGTATGGATGCTGCTGAAGACCCTGTGGCCATGGTTGCGTGCCTGCGGGAGGAACATCAGAACGAGCCGTGGGACCGCAGGTGGAACGACCTTGAGGTGGCGGGCGTCGATCTGGTGTCGCTCGACACCAGGCTGGAGGGCTTCACGTACACGTGGGTCGCCAACGGCGGTTCCTTCAACGGGCGGGGCATGGCGGACGTGAGACTCATCCTCGACCAGCTTGAGAAGGTCCTCCCCGAGATCGCTGAGGATGACAACCCGCACGTCTGGCATCGGTTGCACCGGATGGCTCAGCTCATCGTGGCTCACAACACCCCACCGCCTGAGGTGAGTTCCTAGGAGCTGTCCGGTCGGTCCTACCACCGCATCTCCACGGCTGCTACTCGATGGACGACGACACTCTCCGGGGCGTCAACCGCCGCCGCGAGGGTGCCGCCAGCACCCTCGCCGCCCTCAAGTCGATCCGCGGCACCACACCGTCCAGACCCGGGAGCTGCACTGCCACCTGCGCTCGCGCGCAACACCAACACCCTCCGCCGGCGTGGCCGACCGATCAAAGCCGCCTGACCGTCAACCGAACGGGGGCTACGCTCGCACCGTGACCGCAGCATGGGAACCCACGATGGCGGGTGTGCTGCGACTTCCCTCAGGCCGGCTCGTCCGCGGCCGGGGGCTGAGCCGGCCACTCCCGCAGGGCCCGCAGCCCACCTTCGCGCTCTACCCGCTGGGCCACCGGTCACCGCCGGTCGCCTGGGAAAGCCGCTGGCTCCGCCGGCCCGACTTCTGGCTGCCTTCCCACCGCGCCGCAACCGCCGACGCGCTGCGCGAGGCATGGACACGCGCCGAGGCCGAACGCGTCGAGATCGCCTGCGCCGGTGGACACGGACGGACCGGCACCGCACTGGCATGCCTCGCCGTGCTTGACGGGGTACCCAACCGTGAGGCCGTCGCCTACGTCCGGGAGCACTACGCTCCGCGCGCCGTCGAGACCCCCTGGCAGCGCCGCTTGGTCTCCCGCTACCAGTAGCGGCATCACTCATCAGCCATCAGCCATCAGCCATCAGCCATCAGTACGAGACGCTTCACCAACCCGGTGAACCTTCTCGATCACAGCACCAGTTACTCCGTGCCCACCAACCGACTCGGCACGGCGGCCGAAGTGCCGTCAGAAACCCTTGTGCTCCCCCTACTGAGGAAAACGCCGGAGAGCGACCCCCCCTCTTCTTGCCTCTGTCATGAGGGAAGCATCGCTGGATAAACGTGCGCATACATCTCATTCGCGGCACGCGAGCGACCTATATTGCGTCGTGTGATCCAGTTATGTGGGCTTACCAAGCGGTACGGGGACAAAACCGCAGTCGACCATCTGACGTTCACCGTGCGCCCCGGCGCGGTGACCGGCTTCCTGGGCCCGAACGGGGCGGGGAAGACGACGACCATGCGCATGATGCTGGACCTGGACCGGCCGACCGGTGGCAGCGTCAGCATCGGCGGGAAGCGCTACAGCGATCTGCGCGAGCCGATGAAGCAGATCGGCGCGCTGCTGGACGCGAAGGCCCTGCACCCCGCCCGCACCGCCTACAACCACCTCCTGTGGCTCGCGCGGTCCAACAGGATCCCGGACCGCAGGGTCGGAGAGATCCTGGAGACGGTCGGACTCGCCGACGTCGCGCACCAGCGCGCGGGTGCCTTCTCGCTCGGTATGGGTCAGCGGCTCGGCATCGCCGCCGCGCTGCTTGGTGACCCGGAGACGCTCGTGCTCGACGAACCCGTCAACGGACTCGACCCCGAGGGCATTCTCTGGATCCGCAATCTGATGAAGCAACTGGCGGCCCAGGGGCGTACGGTCTTCGTCTCCAGCCACCTCATGAGCGAGATGGCGTTGACGGCCGACCACCTGATCGTCATCGGCCGCGGTCGGCTGCTGGCCGACACGTCCACGGCGGACTTCATCGAGAACAACTCCCGTTCCGTCGTCCGGCTGCGCACCACCCAGCCGGAGCGGATGCTCGACGTCCTCGCCGACGAGGGGATCGTGCCGGTCCTCACCGGGGACGGGGCCTTCGAGATCCAGGACGGCGACGCCGAGGCGCTCGGTGAGCTCGCCGCCGCCCACCGGATCGCGCTGCTCGAGATCGGCTCGCAACGCGCCTCGCTGGAGGAGGCGTTCATGAAGCTCACGGCGGGTTCGCTCGAGTACCAGGCCGGCGGCGCCGCGGACGCCGGCCTCGCCCTCGCCGGGACCCCGTCCCCGGAACAGGCGCCGGCCCTGGTCCGTTCCCGCACCGGGAAGGAGTCATGACCATGGCCGCAACCACTGCCGTCCTCTGGGCGGAGTGGACGAAGATCCGGACCATCAGCTCGTCGATGTGGACGCTGACCGCCGCGTTCTTCTCGACCATCGGCCTCGGTGCGCTCCTGAGCGTCATCCTGGGCGGCGAGTTCGACACCCTCGGCGCCGCGGAACAGGCCGCCTTCGACCCGGTGATGACGAGCTTCATCGGCATGGGCCTCGGTCAGCTCGCGATGATCACCTTCGGCGTCCTGGTGGTCACCAGCGAGTACGGAACGGGGATGATCCGCACCACGCTCGCCGCCGTACCGCAGCGCGGATTGCTGTACGGCGCCAAGGCCGCGGCCGCCGCCGTACCGGGCCTGGCCGTGGGCATGGCCACCAGCGTCGCGACGTTCTTCGTCGGCCAGGCGCTCCTCGGGGAGCACGGCGCCTCCCTCGGCGACCCCGGGGTGCTGCGGGCGGTCACCGGCGCCGGGGTGTACCTGACGCTCATGCTGCTGTTCGCAGTCGGCGTCGCCACGATGCTGCGCAAGGCGGTGCTCTCGCTCAGCGTCCTGATGGCGTACTTCTTCATGATCGCGCCGATCTTCAACTTCGTGCCTGCGACCAGGAAGGTCGGCTACTTCTTCCCCGACCAGGCGGGCACGAGCGTCATGCAGGTGGTGCAGCAGGCGGACGGGCCGCCGTACGGCCCCTGGGTAGGGCTCGGCATCATGGCGCTGTGGGCCGCGGCCTCCCTGGCCGGCGGCTACTTCGCGCTCAAGCGCAACGACGCCTGACGACCGAAGGCCGTCCGACCAGTGCCCGCGCTGGTCGGACGGCCTTCGGTCGGCCGCGGCCTGCTCGGGGGCTTCGGGCAGCGTGGCCGGGTGTGTTCTGGTGGCGTCAGAAGGGTGGTTCGTCGCTGTACCCGCATCCCGGTGCGCGGGGCTGGAGGCGCTCGGTGGCCAGCCGGGCGTAGCGGGCTCGTGCCACGCTGTCGGCGTCCGTTTCCAGGGTGCTGGTGTCGTGTCCCCAGGCCTGCAGGGCGTCCAGGGCGCGGTCACGCTGATACCGATCGGTGCTGGTGATCAACAGGCGGCGGGCGTGATGGGCGAGTTGGTCGCGGTGAGGAACGAGCTCGGGGTGTTCGGCCAGTGGGATGGCGGCGACGAGTCCCGCATGGCGTACCGCCTCGTCCTCGTCGTCCAGCAAGGGGCGGATGGCGTGGTAGAGCTGCGGGCGTAGGTCCCGGAAGGCACGCATCGCCGGGTAGTCGGAGAGGAACGCGTTGTCCCACATGCGTTCGCCGATCTCGACGGTTTCGTCGTCGGCGTCCCGCGCGGTGGAGCCGAGCCATCGCAGCAGGACGACGCGGGGCGCTGTCAGCCCGAGCACGGGGCGGTCCAATGCATTCCCGATGGTCGCGGTACGCGCGGCAGTCGCGGTGGCGGGATGGGAGAGGATCGCCGCGACGTAGTGGGCAACAGGCACAGTGGCCTCGTAGATCGTGTTCTGGTGGCTGGGCAGCGCCTGGCCGAGTGCCGCGGCGCGGACGGCCGGGTCAGGGTCCAACAGTCCGGCCAGGGCGGCCTGCAAGTACCCACCTGAAGCAGGTCCGGCAGGGGTTTCGAGTGATGCCCAGTCGGTTCCCTCCAACACCACCTGCCACTCGGGAGCCTCACCTGTGCCGATCATCCACGCAGGCTACCGCGACTGCGGCCTGCCGTTTCGCGGGTAATGGGGATCCTCCCGCTCGGCCGGCCGTCGCCGCCTACCGCTGGATGAGCCCTGTTCGCTCAAGGCCGCTCGTACGACTCTCAAGGCCATCGGCTTCCACTCGTTCGTCCACGCCGCCGATCGCGACCCCGGCGAGAACGGCATCCCCAGCCACCGCTGATCCAATCCCCGTGCTTCCGGGTCCGGTTGCCACCAGACCGGCGGGGAAGCGACCGGTTCGCAGCGGGCGCGGGCAGGGGCGGGCCAATGGCGCGCCCGCCGGGGCTGCGGTCCGGCCGGTCCGCGCCTGCGCTCGGTCGTACCCACGCACCGGCAGCTGACCGGAGGCGCAGCCGCGAACACCGGTGGCCCACGCAGGTGGTCCGGCCGGAACCGGGTCTTATCGGGTACCGATCTTCCCGCGCACACCGCGGAGGGCATCCTCAAGGCTGTCCGCGCCGTGGTCGTGCCCGGTGAAGCCTTCGGCGGGACCCGGATCCACGCTCCAGCCCCATCCCGTCGCGTCTTCTCCGTCGACCATCGCGGTGTGACGCCCGAGAGTGATGGTGATCGACATGTTGCCGCCGGGGAACACGTGGACTTCGGCCCGCGCGGCATCCCCGAGGATGCGGGACACGGCGTCGCGCGCGGTCCCTTCGTCGGTGAGGGTGCTCCGCTCCGGGACGGTCAGGACGACCGTACGGCCGTCCGGGTCGGTCAGAGTGTGCCGCCCGGCCAACCGCCCCCCTGCGCCGCGCGCCGGCGCCGGCGCCGTCAGTCCGAGGCGCAGGTAGCCGGTCTCCGGTCGGCGGGCGGCCGGGTACAGCTCCAGGACGCCTCCGTCGGCGAGGGTCGCGGCGTAGTGGTCCGGCCCGTTGCCGTGCCGCTCCGGTACGAGGTCGAGGCCGAGGCCGGCGTAGAAGTCGCGGCACGCTTCCAGTCGGGTCGTGTAGATCACGAGCAGGTCGATGGTCATGAGGCGCCGCCCGTGTGGCCGGCGGTGCCGGCGGGCGCGCCCCTGCGTCCCAGCATCCGAGCGGCGCAGACCTGGATGCCTGCGGCAGCCGCTCCCCATGCCCAGGCGATCCACAACAGCGGCGGGAGGTCACCCAGGAACTCCGCCAACCCGAACAAGAGCCCGGCGCACGCGGTGCTGGTCAGAGTGAGCGCGATGTGGTGTCGAACGATGAGCTCGAGCATCCGTTCCCTTCCGTCGGTCGGGCGCGAACCCGTCCACCAACTGGGCGTACACAGCGGGGCGATGCGGCCTGGTGCCGGTCATGAGCACCGCGCGCTCTTGCATCCCACTCAAGGTATACATACCATCGGAGATATGCCAAGGAAGCAAGAGTCCGATGAACTCGAGGAACGGGATCTCGCCTACCGGATCGCCCAGGCGGTACACGACCGCCGGACGGAACTCGGCTGGTCCCAACGCCAACTTGCGGAAGCGGCCGGCATGAGGCAGCCGCACATCTCCCGGCTGGAAGCAGCCAGGAGCCTGCCAAGTCTCGATGTGCTGCGGCGAGTTGCGGAGGCACTGGGCACCGACCTCACGGTGGCCTTCGTGCCTCGCGAAGCCGACCACACGCCCCAAGACTCCCTGCCCCCGAAAGCCACGGAGGTGATCTCCAGATGACGTACTGGCGCAACCGAACCTCTGCGGTGAGGCATCGCCACTTCGGGGACACGTTGGCCTTGGTCGCCACCGCCGTCGTGATCCTTTCCGCCCTGGTCACCTACCGGACGGGCTTCGCCTTGGTCGCCCTCCTGATCGGCGATGTGCTGTTGACCTGCTCCATCGTGATGCAGTTGCGGCACCGGTACGGGCCGCCCTGCGTGGAGTGCGTCAAGCAGATGCCGCTCAACCCGGCGGAATCGGCTCGGGAGGATCGCAGCGCACGCTGGGGGCTGAGGGCATTCCACAGTGCAACCGACTCGCTCCCGAGAGTCCTCCTGGGCTGTATCGCCCTCCTCGGCTGCATGGTCCTCACGTGCGTTTCGTTGTACAGGGTGATCGCCATGGGGGGTGCGGTAGGGTCGGCGACCCCCTTCCTCGGCCTTGGGCTCGCTCTCACCGCGGTCGGAGAGTGGATGATCCGGACGCACAACCGCCTGGCTCCATGGTGTCCGTACTGCGACGACGGTGACGAGGACGACGACGAGTCCCCGGTGGACGACCCCACCGATGGACGGGGTCGGCCCGTACCGGCGTGAACCCCCACGCCTTCGGCCTGCTGCCCGCAGGGTGCAGCCTCAACAGCGTTGATGGCCCGGCAGTAGCCGGTGATCGCCACGACCGGTCCGCGAAACCCGGATCGCAACCGCATGCGAAAATGATCCGAGAGCAGGAAGGTTCGCATGCTCGACGATCGCCTGTACATGTCGCTGACCGCCGCCGAAGTCGCCGACCTGGTCAACCACGGCAAGGTCACCGCCGGCGAGGTCGTCGATACCGCCCTGGCCATGACCGCCGAGCGCGATGGCGGCCTGCGCGCCTTCACCGCCCTTTGGGCGGACTCGGCCCGGGCCCTGGCCGCCGAGGTTGACGCCGCGGTAGCCCGCGGGGTGCTCCTGCCCCTGGCCGGGGTACCGATCGCGGTCAAGGCGAGCGAAGGCGCCCAGTCGGTACAGAACCAGCGCTTGATCGCCGCCGGATGCGTGCCGATCGGAGCGACCTCCGTACCGCGCGCCGGAACCGGCTGGCAGACCTACGGCTCCACCGACCGCGGCCCGACCCTCAATCCTCTCAATCCCGCCTGGTCCCCGGGCGGATCCTCGGCCGGGTCCGCAGCCGCGGTCGCTGCCGGGCTCGTCCCGATCGCCACCGGATCCGACGGAGCCGGATCCGTCCGCATCCCCGCCGCCTGGTGCGGCGTCCTCGGCTTCAAGCCCACCAACGGCTTGCTGCCCGCGCGGGATCGAGCCGGGCTCAACAGCCCGGGCGTGCTCACCCGCACCCCGGACGATGCGGCGGCCTACCTTCGTGCCGTCGCTCCCACCAGCCCCCCGGCCCCAGGGGCCGGGACACTGAAGGTGGCCTGGACGCCCACGCTGGGGTACGCGGCCACCGACCGGGAGGTCGCCGGGACCGCCTGGCGTGCCCTGCACCGGATCGCACGCGCCGGGCTGTGCAGCCTCGTCGAGCGGCCGGTGGAGCTTCGCGACCCGGCTCCGGCCTGGACCGCTCTCCGCGCCGGCACCCCGGACCGGGACATGGAGGCCCTGATCGCGGCCAACGCGCAGGCCCTGCACGGCGTCTTCGAGGAAGCGGACCTCATCGCCACCCCCACCACGCCGCACCCCCCACACGGCCATGACGGCCCCGGAGCGCGCATGAGCGTGGCGCTCACCTGGGCCTTCAACCTCTCCGGCCATCCGGCACTCACCCTGCCCGCCGGAAGGACACCGAACGGCGAGCCCGTCGGCCTCCACCTGATCGCTCGCCACCACCTCGACCACCTGCTCCTCGCCGCCGCCGAAAGCTGGCACCGCACGGCGGCTCCATGAGCCTGCGCGTGCCGGACCCGACGTTGCTTCGGAGCGGCCCCGACTCGTGGGAACCGCCGCCCGCCGAGAGCCTCGGCCGGGAGGTATCAGACCCGGAGGTGCGCCAGGCCCAGGGAGCCCGCCCCGTCAGCCCAGTGCGTCCGCCAACAGCTTCGCGGCCCTGGCCACCAGCTCGTTGTCACGCGGCGCTGTCGGCTCCGTTTTGGTGGTGAGAACCGACAGTACGATCGGCGGCCGCCCCGGCGGCCAGGCGATCCCCGCGTTGTTGTTGGTCCCGTACGACCCGGCGCCGGTCTTGTCCGCGATGACCCAATCCTTGGGAAGGCCCTTCCGGAACCGCTCCCAGCTGGTCGTGTTGGCCAGCATCCACCCGGTCAGCAGCTCCCGGTGCCGAGGGACGAGCGAGTCGCCGAGTACGAGCCGCGCGTACGTCCGCCCGATGGCGCGGGGGCTGGTGCTGTCAGTGACCCGCGTGGGCTCGGCCGAGTTCAGCTCCGGCTCCCACCGGTCCAGCCGTGTCGTACGGTCGCCCAGGGAACGGCAGAGCCGGGTGATCGCGGTGGGCCCGCCCAGTTCGCGGAGCAGCAGGTTCCCTGCCGTGTTGTCGCTCTGGGCGATCGCGGCGGAACACAGCTCCGCCACCGTCAGGCCCCGCGCGATGTTCTCCTCCAGCTTGGTGATCTCACCCCCGCCCGCCTTCGTGACGTCCTCCTGCGTGTAGAAGACGCGCTTCGCGAGGTACTCGCCGTCCTGGTCGAACTCCCGCATCACGGCCGCCGCGGCCAGCGTCTTGAACAGCGAACACATGGGGAACAGCTCATCGGCCCGGTACACCACCGTCCTCCCGCCGGCCAAGTCCCGCGCGTACACGCCCAGACGCGCGCCGCGCTCCCGCTCCAGCTCCCGTAACTGCCGTACGACACCGCTGTCCGCGGCGTGGGCGCCCCCGGCCGGTAGGGTGGTGGCCACTGCCGCCCCCGCCCCCAGAGCCAGTACTGCACGCCGTGTCTTCATGTCGGCCTCTTCTCACCTCGGCGATCACATACGCCGACGGAGACGCAAAGACGATCAAAAGGGTTCCAGGGCGGCACCTCTGGTGGGAACCCGTGCTTCACCGCCCGGCTCACCACGTCGCCTGCTCCTGCCGCGGCGCGCCGCACAGTGCGTGCTGGTACGGGAACGGCAGGCATGCCAGTGGGCGGTTGCGGGTGGCATCGTTGAGGCGATCCGGGAGATGCAGGCGGCGATGACCGCGGTTGCTCTGGTCACCATGTGGAGCTGACCGCTACAGCCGGCACCACGATGCCCCGGGAGGCCTGTCCCGCGGCATCATGGCTCGGTACGAGGCCGGGGTCAGGGTTCTCGGTCCATGACGCGACGGGCCGCCTCGGCCTCCGCCGCCGGTGGGGACAGTTCATCGAGAGTGTCGAGCTCGTCGTCCGACTCCAACTCCTGCTCCCAAGCCGCCACGAGTCGCTCCTGCTCCTCGCGGGGTCTGCTCGTGAAGGCCTCCCGATGGTGCGGGTCCAAGGCCGCGAGGAAACGTCCGACCGCGTCCGTCGGCATGCGGTACTCCTTCTCGCCGTGGGGGAGGGGCGGCACCAACGGTGATGCCGCGCCCGGCCCAGGATGACGAACGCGGCCGGCGCCGACAGTCCGACACGGCGCGCCGCCACCCGAATGCCTGCGCAACGGGTCTCGGCCAGGTCCCGCGGATGCTGTGGCCGGCTCACGGTTGCCGGGCCGGAACGGTTTGGCTTCGGGGGCGATCGCGACGACTGCCTCGACAGGTCGCACCCGGACGGTGAGAGTTGATCCCTGTTTGACGACGGTACCTGCGAAGGTCGTCGCAGGGCAGGCGCGCGTAAGATCGCCGGCATGGCGCTGCGACCCGTTCACGTGAACTTGAAGGCTCTTGATCACTTGGCGGTCGGCCGGTTCTGGGCCGCGGCGCTCGGCTGGAGTGCTTACAGCCCCGGCGTGACCACCTACGTCGGACCCGTCGGCGGTCTAGTTTGGCCGGACCCGGTCGTGGTGGGCATTGACGTCGTTCCCGTCCCGGAACCCAAGACGACAACCAAGAACCGTACGCACCTCGATCTCGCCACCACCTCTGTGGCCCATCAGGCGGAGTTGGTCGCGCGCCTGAAGGCTCTCGGTGCGACGCCCGTCGACGTGGGCCAGGGCGACGTTCCGTGGACGGTCCTCGCCGACCCGGAGGGCAACGAGTTCTGTGTGCTGGAGCCCCGGGAGGTCTACAGGGATACCGGGCCGATCGCCGCGGTGGTCGTCGACTGCGTGGATCCGCGGGCCATGGCCCGGTTCTGGGGCGAGGCGATGGACTGGACCCTGCACGAAGTGTCCGGCGATCAGGCGGTGTTGCGCTCCGCCAAGGGTGTCGGCCCGTATCTGGAGTTCCTCCGCACGCCCAGCGTGAGGACCGTGCCGGACCGTGTCCATCTTGACCTGCTGCCGTATCCCGGTGACGACAAGGAAGCGGAGGTGGCCCGGCTGCGGGCCCTCGGCGCCACCGACCTCGACCTCGGGCAAGGCGACGTCCCGTGGACGTGCCTGGCCGACCCGGAAGGCCACGAGTTCTGCGTCCTTGCCCCGTCCTGACGGGGTCTTGGCTTGCCGCGTCCGTGCAGATGGCGTGTCCGGATCCGGTTGCCCCCTCGTCGACCCGGCGTGTCCGGCGTGTCCGGCGAGGAGCGTGTCGACGAGGCCGTCGAGGTCCGGCCAGGGGAAGCTCGGGCGGTCCCGACACAGAACGACAAGCCCGTGAAGGGCGGCCCAGAGGCACAGGGGTGGCGGGGGCGATGCCGGCGGCGGTGTCGTCAGTGCACTCGCTGACTGCGGTGTCGAGCACGGCCAGAGCGGGCAGTCACGGGCCACCGTGCGCAGAGACAGGGTCTGCTCGCCGCTCCCTTCCTCCAGCAGGCGGTTCGCGGCAGGCGCCTTCACCGCGGGGCTGCTACGCGATGCGACCGTCCTCAAGCTCGTCCGCAACCGCCCTGACCTCTATCGCGACGCCGACGTACACATCCTCAGCCCCGGCACACCCCTGACCCTGTGACGGTGAGGGGCGTGCCAGGACCCGGCCGGGGGAGTGACTACGGGTCCCCGACCGGGTCCTGCGCGTGGGCGTGACGGCTCTGTGCGGGTCAGGGCTCTTCGTCGCGCATCTCGTCGTCGTCGCGCCCGCGCTTGATCGGGTCCTGACCGCGTCGCTTGAGTTCCTCGGGGCTCTTGCCCCGGGCGCCTTCCTGGTCGGTGCCGGGGTGGACGGGGTCCTGGTCGGAGCGCAGGCGCTCCTGCTCCTCGCGGCTCGTGCCGGGTTCCTTGCGTTTGTCCTGCCTACCGCCCATGACGGCGACTCCTCTGCGGTGCGGGGATGGAAGGGAGAGACTCTCCCCGTCAACCTGACACGCAAAGTTGGAAGACGCATCATTTGAGTAGCCAGCCGTGGCGAGCAGGGGCGCCTGCGTCGTCGTCCGCCGCCTTGCGGCCCCCCAAGCGGAGAGCGTGCCCGCCCCGCCGGGTTCATGCCGGCAGGGCACGGCCGTTCGTTGTGGTCGGGTCGCTAGGGACACGCGACGC
The DNA here is from genome assembly GCF_042731135.1 of Streptomyces sp. NPDC059874. Taxonomy (NCBI): domain Bacteria; kingdom Bacillati; phylum Actinomycetota; class Actinomycetes; order Kitasatosporales; family Streptomycetaceae; genus Streptomyces; species Streptomyces sp. NPDC059874. Next base: position 9,298 of record NZ_JBHWJY010000004.1, on the reverse strand, counting down.
TTCGTTCGTCACCGATCGCCTCCGCGGTGCAGCCTTCGGGGGGCCGCCTGAACACCGTGGTCGGCAGCCCGTCACCGCTCCGACGACTAACCTCGGCCACCATGAATCGAAGACGGCAAAAGAAACTGTCAAGGCAACTCGTCGACGCTTCGGCGTTCGGGTCCACCGCGCGTGTCAGAGCACTCATCCGAGCCGGCGCTCAACCGGAGACGGCCGACTCCGAGGGCACCACTCCTTTGTACGCGGCATCTGTCCAGGGGGCTGTTGACACCGTCCGTTGTCTACTGGCAGCCGGTGCCTTGCCGAACACCGAAAGCGGACGCGGCGCAGAGGGCACGCCTTTGTGTGCGGCTGCATGCTGGGGCCACACCGACACGGTGCGCGAACTGCTCGCCCATGGCGCAGACCCGAACCTCCGGGAGGATCAAGGCGCGGGCCGTACCCCCCTGGACTGGGCGTTGACGGGACCGTACCCGGAGACAGTCGACGCACTTCTTGCCGCAGGAGCTCACCCGTGAGATGCCGCGACCGCGTAGTGGTCGAGGTACTTCTGGAGGTGGGGGGCCAACGTGATGTCCGGGTTGGTGGTGTTCAAGTACATCCACAACTCGTTTTCCACCACGAAACGGTAGGCGAACTCCTCGAAGGTCGAAGCACATCGCACAAGTGAGTCCGCCGCTGCGGTGCGGAACTCGGCAGCCTGCGCCTCGTTCAGCTCCTGCCCGGCGAGCTCCAGGTCCAGGCCAGAGCAGACTACGAACGTCTCTCCCGAGGGGCGCAGGTACAGGTACCAGATGACGCAGTCCTGCTGATCCCTCAGGAAGCGTATGAGGCGGGCGCCCTCCTCGACCGGGCTCCGCAGCGGTCCGGACAGGTCGCTCCAGCAGGCCGTCACCGACACCTCGTCGAAAGCCAGGCAGAGGCTGCCGCTGCTGTAGAAGGCGAGGAAGTCGGCGGGGAGGTGCAGGCCGACGGGCGCCAGATCTGCCTCAACGGCCGCGAGGTGCTCTCCGTGCCCCGACCGCGCCCCGTCCGGCGCATCCGATCCGCCCAGCCACCCGAATCCGCCGTCGAGGCCGCAGGCGTCCAGCGAGGGCAGGCTCTCCAACGGGTAGACCTCGTAAGTGAAGTCGCACGGCCGGTGGGAGCCCAGGTCGGTGGCGCACCATCCGGCGGGGAAGCGGAACGGAGCGGGCGCGGGCGCGGGTGCGGACATGAAGATTCCTTTGGGTGTTGCCGGTTCATCGGTACGGTCACATCCTCGTACCCGCCACTGACAACGCACGACGGGCCGGCGGCGGTCGGCCCCTTCCCGGAGCGGCTGGAGTTCGGCCCGGCCGGGCACGGCCGGGCCGGGCCGGCACAAGAGATGTGCGTCGGGCACCCGTCCCGAAACGTGTCGTTGGGGCATTCCGAGCCCGTCTAGGCTTCCACCCGTGGACATGGGTGAGCGGTGGGAATTGCACGACGGGCTGCGGGGGCGAGCCCCTGCCTGGCATCCGGTCGGGGTGGTGGTCCAAGCCGACGGGCAGGTCGTGCGCCGGCACTACGGGACGCACGGCACGGCCGAGCACGCCCCCCTCGCGCCCGGGACGGACATCGCCGGGCTGGTGCGCCGCCAACAGGAGGCCTTCGCGGAGCGCGGTGAGCCGGTGGAGTGGAAGGTGTACGGGCACGACTCGCCGGACCTGGGTCCGGCGCTGACGGCGGCGGGGTTCACCGCGGGCTGGGAGCGTTCCGTGCTGATCGCCGGCCCCCTGCGCGACGAGGAGCGCGGCACCCCGCCCGCCGCGGTGGTCGACCGTCCGGCGGCGCCGCCCCGGCGGGGGGTGCACAACCTGTACGGCGTGCGGGATCAGGCCGAGCGGGCGTGGAAGGTCGCCGTCGGGTCCCCGGGACCCCACGCGATGCCCTACGCGGAGATGATCGCGGACGGCGCCTCGGATGACGGTGACGTGTTCATCGAGGTCCTGCTGGAGGACGGCCTCGTCGTCGCCGTCGCCTGGATGCACGCCGAAGAAGGCTGCCCCTTCGCCGTCGTGGGCGGTCTGACCCGCGACGACGCGGATTTCGTCAAGGCCTGCACCGACGGATGGCGCAGGCTTTGGCGGGGCACAGCCCTCCTCGCCGAGGCCGACGGGCCTCTGCGCGCGCGGCTCCTGGAGGCAGGCTTCAGCGAGGCCGCCACCGTCCGCTCGTACCATTGGAGCCCGCCGGGCGCCCCCGAGTCGACCCGTCCCGCACAATTCCTCGACTGGCTCCACGACGACGGCCCGCTGTGGGACCGCTTCTACGCGGACTTCGACTTCAAGCCGAGCACCACATACCGGCCCACGATCACAGACCCCTCCCCTTCAGCCGTCTGGAACCTGCACTCCCACCACCGCCTCGTCCCGGACCTCCCCGCGGAGCTCGACGCGATCGTCCGCCGCGGACTCCTCGCCGCCACCGAGCCCGGGGAGTTCGTGTACTGGCTGGACTGGCAGCACAACGGCTACCGCTACGACCCCCGCCGCACCGATCTCCCCGAACGGCCGCCCCGGCCCGGCGAGGGCACGTACCCCAACGGCGACTACTACCTCCACCTCACGCATGACCTGCGCCTGGGCACCTTCGGACACCCCTGGGAACAGACACTGACCGTCTGGGGACCGACACTGCTCACCGCCGTCGAGGCGGAACTGACCGAGCTGCTCGGAGAGCCGGTCAGGCGCCGCGACTGAGGGTGGCCCGGCCCGCGCCCTCGGGGCGCGACGGGACACGAGAACCATGACCGCGCAGTGCAGGGCCGGCCGGGCAGCCGGCTCCGGTCGTCAGAGTGCTGTGCCCTCATTGCGCGGATATTCTGGGAAGTGTGATCGAGTCTGGACGGCCGCGGCTCCGTAGGCGCCCCGGCCCGGGAAGACTTGTGCGGCTGTCGCCGGTCATCCTGACCGTCGTCATCGCCAGCCTGGCATACAACACTCCGCCGGAAATGGCCTTCAGTCGCCTCCTGCCTGCGGCGCCGGCCCTGGCCGCCGCCATGTGGCCGGTCCTCCCCACAGTCCTGCTCGGGACGGTCTGCCTCTTTCTGATGATCGGCCTCAGCCTCGTCTTCCCCGATCTGGGAACGTGGTGGACGGCCGCGGGGATCATCGCGGTCACCGTGGCCGCAGCGTACGGAAGTCATGTCCGGCTCCAGCGGGAGCGCACCCTCTTCCAGGTACGGCTCGTCGCCGACGCGGCGCAGCAGGTGGTGCTGAGCCCCATGCCACGCCGCTTCGGCAGCATCGAGATCGAGTCGCTGTACCTCGCCGCCGCGGCGGAGGCCCGCATCGGCGGGGATTTCTACGAGGTTGTCGACACGCCGTACGGCGTCAGGCTGCTCATCGGTGACGTGCGGGGCAAGGGCCTGCCGGCCGTGGGGGCCGCCGCGGCGATCGTCAATGCCTTCCGGGAGGCCGCCTACGACGAGACCGACATGGTCGACGTCGCACGCAGGCTGGACGCCAGCAGCACCCGGTACAACGCCGCCTTTCCGCCCGAGGGGCCGATGGAGCGCTTCGCCACCGCGCTTCTCGTCGAGATCCCGCACGAGGGCAGACGCATCGACATCCTCAACTGCGGACACCCCCCGCCCCTGCTCCTGAATCGCGGGAAACTCCGTGTCCTGGATCCCGTCACCCCCTCGCCGCTGCTCAGCCTCGCGGAGCTGATCGGCGAGCACTACAATGTCGACACCTTCGACTTCGCCCCCGGCGACCTGCTGCTCCTCTATACCGACGGGATCGCCGAGGCCCGGGCCCGCGACGGCGAGTTCTTCCCGCTGGCGGCTTGGATGGGTCGACAGCCCCCGACACCGCCCCGCGAACTGCTCACGGCTCTTCACCGCGACCTCCTCCGCCATAGCAGAGGACGCCTTGACGACGACATCGCCGCCCTCGCCGTACGCCTGTCCGAGCGCTGAGGAACCTGAGGCTCACACCCACCCTTACCGCAACAACTTCAGAAGTCGTACACCGCGAAGTCGGCGATCGGACGGTACCCGATCCGCTGATAGAGGTTGTTGCTGGTGGGGTTGGCCAGGTCCGCGAACAGCAGGACCTCCGTCGCCCCCGCGGCCAGAGCGGCGCGGCTCACCTCGACTGTCGCGGCGCCCGCGTAACCGCGGCCGCGCAGGTGGGCCGGGGTGTAGACGGGGGTCACCCGGATCTGGCCCGCGACCATGGGGGTCCTGCCCGCCATGGAGACGGGCGTGCCGTCCGGGGTTTCCCAGAGCGTGACGCGTTCGTGGGCGATGCGCGTGTCCGCCCACGAGCTGTTGTCCGCAGAAGGCGTTCCTCCGATGTCGGTGACGAACTCGCGGTGCCAGAGCATGAGTTGCTCACGGTCCCGCTCGCCCGCGACTCGCCCCCGACCCTCGGGGAACGGCTCCGGTGGTGTGAGCGTGCCCAGGCGGTACAGGCGCTCCCGCTCGTGCAGCGTCGGGACCGCGCCCGTGTGCCGCCGCCAGGCCTCGGCGAAGGAGGTGGCGGTGTCGTGGTCCGCGTTGACGCCGGGGAGCGGGTGGCCGAGGTCGGCCAGGTGGGCGGCGAGGCTGTCAGCCTCTCGGGGGGTGAGGGGGGTGAGGGACAGGCGTCGGGGCGGGGTACGGAAGAAGGTCGCGCGGACCTCGCCGGCGCGCTCCAGCATGCCGAATGTGGGGGCGTCGGCGCCGTACGCGTCCGCCCCGCGTGTGCGCAGTGCCTCGGTCACCGTCAGCGGGACGGTGTGCAGGGCGGGACGCGACTGCAGGAAACCTCCGGCGCGAGCGAGAAAGTCGTCGAGGTCTTCGGTGAGGTGCCAGCCATCCGGACTCATGCCCCATGATCCCGCGTGCCGCCGGCGTGCGCGCGTGGTTTTCCGCCGAGAGAGGCGTGAACATGCCTGCCGCCAAGGGGACTTCGCCGCCGGCACCGCGCCGGACTTCGTACTCCACGACGTCACGCCCGTCGTGTGGGACGGCCGAGGAGACGGCGGGTACCGGGACATGCTCCCGATGAGCTACGAAGCTGGCTACTGACCGACCACGCCGCGGGCTGATCCGGCCTGATCCGAAGGAGACGAGCTAGCGGTCGAGCAGCGGCAGTGCGGGGAACGTGTGGTCCTGCCAGATAAGGCGCGAGGCCTCTTCCGGGTAGGCGGCGAGGGTGGGCCGGGTGTCGAAGAGACGCACGGGGCGCTGTTCGGTGTCGTACGCGGGCCAGCCCGGGTCGCCGTGGGCGGCGAACGCCGTCCACGCGGCCCGCATGCGTGCGGACAGCTCCTCCGCCTCCGTGGACGGGCCTTCTCCGATCAGCGCCGCGGGCTGCCCGCGGTCCAGGTTGCCGAAGACCAGGGGCACGTCGAGGCCGTGGCAGGCGCCGAGTACGCCTCCCATGCCCGGGGCGGACCAGGTCAGCTCGTAGACGTGGGCGCGGCCGCCGGCGGCGGTCTGGGCCTGGGCCAGGTGGAGGGACGGCATGCGGAACAACCAGTCGGAGTTGACCAGCTCGTACAGCTCGTCCGGGCCCGCGGCGGGGAACGCCTCGCCGTAGCGGTGTGCGGAGTCCCGGCCGGGGCCGAAGACGCACAGGGCGGTCTCCGCCTGCTCGGCTGTGACCTGGCCGAGCACTCCGTCGAGCGCGGCCAGCAGCCGCGTTTCGTCGCGGGTGTGGCCGACGAGGAGTTCGATGCCCCGGCCGGCGCCGTCGGCCAGGGCCTGCCACGGGGTGACCGGCAGGGTGTCGCCGTCGATGACCGGCGAGAAGGGGATCGCCCGGTGCGCGACCGGACCCCAGCGGTCCGCCCACCCGTCCATCTTGGCGGCGACCGCGTCACCGGCGGCGGCCAGCCGGGCGGGGTCCACCCCGGACAGGTCGGCCACCGTGGGTCGCAGCCCCAGCTCGGCGGCGCAGGCGGTGGCGATGTCGGCGGCCAGCTCCGGCGAGAAGAACGTGCCCTGCACGCTCTGTGCCACGGCTCGGCGGAAGAGCCCGGCCGCGCGCTCCGTCGCCAGCAGGGCGGCGACCGATCCGGCGCCCGCCGACTGGCCGAAGACCGTGACACGGCCCGGGTCGCCGCCGAAGGCCCGGATGTTGTCGCGCACCCACCCCAGTGCGGCGACCTGGTCCAGCAGGCCCCGGTTGGCGGGCGCCCCTTCGATCTGCCCGAAACCCTCCAGGCCCACCCGGTAGTTGAACGTCACCACGACGACACCACCGTCACGCGCCAGGCGGCCGCCGTCGTACTCGGGAAGGCCGGACATGCCGATCGAGTAGGCGCCGCCCTGGATCCACACCATCACCGGCAGACTTGCGTCCGGTCCCGGCTCCAGCGACCAGACGTTGACCGTCAGCCAGTCGTCGCCCGCCGCGTCCCGCGCCAGCGCGTCCATGCCGAAATGGCCGCCCTGCGGGGGCGGCGGACCGTACGACACCGCCGTCCGTACCCCGTCCCATCCCCGTACGGGTCGCGGCGCGGCGAAACGCAGCGGGCCGACCGGCGGCTCGGCGAACGGGATGCCGCGGAAGACCGCCACGCCCGCCTCGCGGCTGCCGCGCAGCAACCCGCCCGCGACACGGACCTCGGGCCGGGATCCGGACGGTTCGGACGCGGCAACGGTCATCACAACTCCCTTACTGGGCGGCCTGTTCGTCCGGGGATCATCCCCCTGTCGCCACGACGCGCGCGAGTCATTTAACCGATGCCCGCCGCGGCCGGGTTCGGCATGGCCGTTTCCGTGTCAGCGGCAGCCGTAGGAGTGCAGGAGGGTCCGCGATTCCTCGTTCGCAGGGGCGAGCGGGCGGGTGCCGGCGTCACGGGTGTCCCGGTCGCCGAGTTGCCAGAAGAGCCGGTTGGCCAGGCACTGGGTCAGGTACGGGACGCCTTCGGTGTACCCCGACCCGCGTGAGTCCCCGAGCATGCGTGCGGCGAGGCTGCGGTGGGTGGCCTTCCAGCGCTGATGCCTGGCTTCCAGCCGGTCCAGCGAGGCATGGAGGAGGTTCCGCTCCGCCTCGCTGATCCGGGTCCGGCGGCGGAGGTCGAGGTACGCGCGCACCACGGTGTCGTGGCCGGACTCCTCCGCCTCGGCCCGCACCGCGGGGACGCTGGTGAAGGGCTCTGACCGCAAGCGCTCCGTGGGCGGGACACCGCACAGGATCTCGAACCGCTTGTACTGCTCGGACTGGATCGCACTGGCGCCCTGGGTGAACTGTCGGAACGCCGAGAAGTGCGCCGGCCGCATCGTGGCGACCATCCGGAACAGCGTCGAAGCCCGGTCGAAGAGGCCGACGGCACGGTCCACGTGCCCCGCCCCCGCTTCCGGGCTGCCGTCGCGCAGGGCCGCGATCGCCGCCCGTACGTCCGCCACGATCGCCGTGAAGAGCATCTCGTGCGCCTGGAGCGCCCGGATGAAGAAGTACTCGTCGTGCAGCACGTACACGGGCTGGACCGTCACGTCGAACCAGCGGCCGGCATCCGTCGCCGGGGGCCCGGGGAGGAGGTCGGCCACCTCGTCGGCGCCTGCTCCTGCGAGGTCGTCCGAGACGAACCGCAGGGCGTGGCGCAGCCGCTTGCGCAGGAGTGCCGCCTCGGGAGGGTCCCGATGCACCGGTCCGGGCGCCCCGGCCGCCACCCGCGTCTCGAAGCGCACGATGTCGGATATGAGCAGCGTCGCCAGTTCGTTCGGATCGAGCGCGTTGCCGGAGTCGTCCACGATGAGCTCCAGCAGGGGCAGCGAAAGGTAGGTCCGGTTCCAGTAGCGCCCGTCGTGCTTGTCGAGCAGGCAGTCGAGGAACGCCCGGAGGAAGGGCATCTCCTCCGCGGCCCGGTCGGAGCGGATCCCACTCAGCCGGTTCAGGAACGGCTGCGGCAGGAAGTGCTTCCCGGTCCGCCGTACCTCTTCCGTGACCAGCCGGGCCAGGTTGATTCCGTCTCCCCGGGTGCGGCATTCCTCGTCCATCGCTCTTCGCCTCCTCGTGTGCGTCGGGCCTCACGCTCCTCGTGAGGGGTTCTTCAGTAGGCGGGAAGGCCGGGAGGCACGTCATGACGCGGGAAGTCGTGACTTGACAGCGCCGGACGAGCCGTTCGTTGATCGCGACGACTGGTGCGGCACTGGGCCCCGGACCGGCCCGGGGGCCCGCCCAGCCCGGGGGGAGCGGCCAGGCCGCGGAATCACGAATGCCGCACGTGGTCCAGTCCAATACGGCTCGGGAGCGGCCCGGCCCCATGACCGATCGCGGCGCACGATTCGCCAGAGGCCCCACCTTGCCGCTACTGCGTCGTGCCGTCCTCCCTGGGTGGCAGGCGTTGCACCGAGGTCCCTCCGCCTCGGTGCGGTGCCACCTGCCCCGTTCCGGCATCGCGGCCTGCCCGGCGGGACCCGACGCCCCAGGGGACTCCGTGCGCAATCCGGCGGCGCACGAGCTACCGGACGCGGTAGTCGCCGGTTCGCTCGTCTCCGCCGGATCCGCCGGCGCACAGGGGGCCTGGAACGACTGGGGTGCGGGCAGCTACCACGCCGGCTACGACGGTGTGGCCGGCGGCAGCGCTTCACGCTGAAGGGTCGAGCGTGTGGAGGCGGTGACGCCCGCTACTTCCACGTCCAGCTGGTCCGCACCCGTGACACCGCGAAGATCATGTCGTCGTACAGCTTCCCGGCTGACAACCGTGTGTACACCCGGGGCGGCGGCGAGATCAGCGCCGGCACCGCCTACTACGTGCGCTGGTACGGCCAGAACAGCAACCTCGGCAACGGCTACTCGGCACCCTGCGGCGGCGGTGGCTTCGACGCCTGAACGACTCCCCGGAGGCGGGACCACCGGGACCCGACCGGCCGGAGGCGACCAGCCGGCCGGTCGGCCCCACCGCACCCCTCACATCGGAAGGCCAGAGCTATGACACGTGTCAGCACCGGCGCGTCCGCCAGGACGGGGAACTCTGCACCGCGGTCAAAATCCGCTCCGAGGCGATCGGACTGGCCTGTCCGAACGGCCCACCCCGTACAGGCCGACCCAGAGCACCGCTACTTCGCGTACGAGGTGCTCCCCGGCCGAGCCGTCGATCTCAGCGCGAAGGCCGCCAACGGCACCATCCTCATGTCCGGGGCGCCGAAACCGGCCGACGCACCGGACCGAACCGGGCACTGACGAGGCTGCCGCCTCGTATCCCGCGCTCGAGACGGCTGCTCACCGTCGCCCGCGAACGAGACCGACTCAGATGTCGAGGAAGCGGACGTCCTTGGCGTTGCGCTGGATGAAGGAGCGTCGAGCCTCGACGTCCTCGCCCATCAGCACCGAGA